>DCAZ01000140.1:0-1431 GCA_002313925.1 Gemmatimonadales bacterium UBA1120 | reverse complement strand
GTGTCGTCCTCCAGGACCGATCCGGCATTCACTACAAGCCGGAGTTCGGCGCGATTTTCAGGCTGGCTGTTTTGCCGGATGTAGTAGCGCAGCCCGTTCTCGAGTTCGCCCACAGTGACGTCTGGGTCCATCGGTAGTGGGGACCCCATGGGGATCTGAGCATTAGCACTCAAGGGCAGCGAAAAGATGAGTGCAAGCAGGGGCACGAACACAGAACGGGGTGGGAGCATACGGATCTCCAGTAGTTTGGGGCGAGGCAGGCGAGAAGAGTGCGCTGACTCGGTCTAGGATGCGATCACCTGTGGTATCACGCCACCCAACACGGATCGCTCTAGTTGATCCATGTTATAGAAATTAAATTGCTTGAGTCATTTCATATTCTAGAGAGGAGTCTGACATGAAGTTCATGGTTACATGGATAATCCCAGATGGAGAAGCTCGACATGATACATTGAAAATATTCAGTGATATGACGGCTGAGCAGGATCAGGAAATGATGGGAGATTCAGTCACACTTATCGGTCGGTGGCATGAAGTAGTTTCATCTGCAGGTGTAGCCATATTTGAGTCGGACAGTGTAGCTGCGGTTAGTAACTATCTCTTAAATTGGAACCAAGTTTGCGATTGTGATGTGACACCAGTTCTGGATGACGAAGAAGCCCGAGCACTGGGCCGATCCCAGAGCTGATTAGGTTGTGAATTAGGTTACGCATAGGACACAAATCACCACACCATTCAAAGGTCAATTATGTCTCTACCAATGTTGGGCAAATATCTCTATACCGTTCCCTTTGTGTGGTTTGGGATCCAGCACTTTACAAATGCTGCTGCGCTGGCGGGTATGGTTCCGATCCCAGGTGGCGCTTTATGGGTTTATCTGACGGGTCTGTGCCTTTTGGCAGCGTCAGTAAGTGTCTACACAGGAAAACATACGGCTTTGGCGATGAAACTCCTTGGGCTGCTACTGCTGATTATCGTGGTCACCATACACGTGCCTGCGATCATGGGTGGTGGTGCCGCCTCATGGATAACTCCCATGGTTCATACTACGGGCTTGGCTGGTGGTGCTTTTGTATTGGCCGGGGTACACGAAGGGAGTTGATGGTTTCTGTCCCGGTTGATGAAAATGGCCAGGAGTCCTGATACGTCCACGAAGAGATTGATGAGGATTACCGGCCCAAGCTTGATCTTGGCTGCGTTCTTTGCAGTACTAGGGTCACCGGCATCGCCTCAATCCACGGAGGATCTGTCAGCGCTCATGCCACCACTCGGGTGGCGCTCGATTGGTCCAGACCGTGGTGGGCGCTCTATCGCTGTAGCCGGGCACAGCGAACGCCCCTTTGAGTATTATTTCGGGGCGACGGGCGGAGGGCTCTTCAAGACGACGGACGGCGGCTCATCTTGGCTTCCGGTAACCGATGGTCAGATCGG
>DCAZ01000107.1 GCA_002313925.1 Gemmatimonadales bacterium UBA1120 | reverse complement strand
GTGGAAAAAGTTTGTGGCACTCGCTGATCGGTACAGTGGACCGCCACTCCTTTGGATCTGCTTGTTGATCCTCTATCTGCTCTGGGTCTGGAAGTAGTCCCTTAACCAGTCCCCTTAATCTTGCTCAGAACCCGAAGAGCATTCCCTTGAGTAGTTGTGGAGGCGTAGGGGCTGGTAGCTAAGTCCATCAGCTTCATTTGAATCCAATCCTTACTCAGATCGGGCACCCTACGTTTAATCCTTGGATGTGCCCTTCGTAGCCCTTCCAACCTGAGTCGGCGTACTCCTTGTCGGGTAGGACGGATCATCCACCTAAAGCGCCCACAACAGGTACAGCGCCGCAATCGCGATCTGCATGAGAGCGAATGGCAGCGCCTTCCGAACGAAGCCCCCGAACGAGAGCCGTAGGCCGTGCTTGTGGATGATCGTGACGGCAACCAGCGTCGAAGCCGACCCGATCGGAGTGATGTTGCCTCCCAAGTTGGCGCCAAAGATGACGGCCCACCACAGTGGATCACTGGGCGGGCGCATCATCCCGTCGGCGAGGGGCATGCCGGCTATGATCTTCGCAAGCATGGCGGCAAGCGGGATGTTGTCCGTCACGGAACTGAAGGCCGCGGTCGCCACCATCACCGCGCCGGTACCAAGCGTCGGGCCTAAGTCGACGATTCTCTCAACGCCTTGCCCGATCAGCGCGAGCACCTGCGCGTGCTCCATGACGTTGATCACCACGAAGAGCGCAGCGAAGAATCCGAGCAAGTCCCAGTCGACCCCGCGGTAAAATTGGTCGACCTCACCTTTGTACTTGATGAGCATCACCGCCGCAAACGCCATCGCCACGAAGCCCATGCCGAGGTCCGAGACGTACGGCATTACCGAGGTCGTCGCGATTGCGACGATGAAGAGCACGAGCATGGCTGATGCAAACCAGAAGAATCCCTGGCTCTCGATTCCATCGTTCTCGTCGAAGCTCACTACTAGGCTTTGCGCCTCAGTTCGAGCGTCCTCGTCCCTTAGCCCCACGATGTCGAAGCGCTTCGCGCCCAACAGGATCGTCGCAATCGTTGCGACGAGCACGAACAGGCTGGACCGGTAGAAGAACGCCATGAAGCTGATGTTGGCTGCGGTGCCCACGATGATGTTGGGGACCGAGCTGATCAGTGTGAGCAGGCCACCTACGTTGGTGAGCAAGCCCTCGACGAGTAGGAATCCGAGCAGCTTGTCGTTCCGCTCCAGTTTGTTGAGCGACACTGCCGTGAGCGATCCCACGATGATCATCGCAGTCACGTTGTTCAAGACGGCACTGAACACGACGGTCATGATGCCGTACAGCCAGAGCAGCCGGACCGGGTCACCGCCCGACGCTTTCGTCAGACGGATCGCGATCCAGGTGAAGAGCCCGGAGCGCGACGTGACGTCGACGAACAGGCTGGCCCCGAAGATGATCGTGATCACACCCCAGTCGATCGCCGGGATGTAGACGGGCATACTCAGCTCGTGCCCGCCGATGAGGTACGGGCTGTACGGAAGCGGTAGCAGAATCGCGCCGAGAAGCAGCGTCACGACCGCGTAGAGCCCGACGATTAGGGACTTCTTCGCGTGCAGCCTCTCCTCGAGGGCAAGGCTCACGATGAGCGCCACGAGGATTCCTGTGAAGAATAGTGTGATGCCTACGGAGACCTCAGGCACAATGTGATCGGCGGCCTGCGGGACGAAGATGGCGAGCATTGGCGATGTGATCACAAGAGGAGCAACGGGACGGAGCGTACCTCGATCGCGAGCGGGTACGCGAGCCCGTGCATGGCGAGTTGGTCCTCGTCCTTCGTATGCATGACGAGTAGGTCGGCCTCGTGCTCCTCGACGAGTCGGCTGTACTCGGTCAGGTGGTGTCCGTGGGTGACCACCGACTCGACAGAGATCGGCAACTCGGCGCGGATGATCTCCTCCGAGCAGCTCTCCATGAAGTCTCGCGCATCGCGCTCGAGACGGTCCTGGATCGTGACCCGGGCGTTGTCGGTATCAATACTCGGGATCTTACCGACCGCCTCAATGAAGCGTTTGAGCACAGCGTCGTCCTCCACGTTCGAAAGCACAAGCCGACCGTCTTCGTCCGTGAAGCGCGCGGCCCAGTTCACGAGCATGTGGTCACCCACCAGGTGATCCGTCATCGCCATCACTACCTTCGTCCCCCGCACGGCGCCTTCTGGTTGCACGTCCGGGTGCGGCAGAACGATGATGGGAGTAGTCGTGACCTGTGAGAGCACGTCGATATATTCGCCCAGCGTGTAGGGCCACTGCCAGGAGTCGCTGTGGAGGTGGCGGTACGTGCAGATCAGACCCGGACGCTCCGCCTCTACGATGTCGAGCAACGCGGGCACGGAGTGGTATTCGCCTCCGTGCACGACGCGCCAGCGGATGTTCTCTCCCCGTTTGAGCACGCCGAATTGCGAGCGCACACGTTCACCGAACGCAGCAGCGGCACGCTCGTCTCGGTCGCTGACGACGAGCACGGACTCCACTTGCACAGCCGAATACTCAAAGCGGGTTTTGGTGGCAGCACGGAAAACCGACTCGAATTGGTCGACCTTGCCGGCGGCGGTGCCATGATGGCCATGGTCCGGGGACGTCATGCCAGCACGCCGTTACCTGTCACTGATGACCCCGTCCGGCCGAAGGCGCTGTCGCCGATGCTCAGGGCCCAGTCGATTCCAACGTAGACCACGAGTGCTGGAGCCACGCTGGCCAGTTGGTGGAAGACGCGTCGCTCAAAGAGGCGATCGTCCCAAGTGGACCGTGTCCTGCTCATCAACTTGTGGGAGAACCCCAGGAATACTCTGCGGGTCACTATGTTGGCCATCCAAGCCAAGACGATCAGGGAAAGAAGTCCGCCCGCGGCCCGCAGCCAGTCGTTCGCAACAATGTTCGAAAAGAAATTCTGCATGGTTCTTCCTTAGCCTGTGGCCTCATCACTGGCGAGCAAACCAACGCCCACCAAGAACGGAAACCACGCACTACTGAATAAGGCTCGCAAGTTTGTCATCTAATCGTCTTCTGTTATGACCAAAGATGTGTTCCTCCTCTTCACCCATCGGGGAGGGGGGGTAAATTCCTAGAGCCTTTGAATGTGGAACCGGCGGGTGGCTTTGCTTTTTTGATGTCAAAACCTATAAGGGGGGGGTCTGAGGGTCGCCTTGCTGGCGTAGATCGCGAGTCAGAACACATCTTCAGAGCAGCATCTGAAGAAGTGGAGAGAAGATGACAGGTTCCGACATCGAAGAGCGTGTTACGTCGTTGAAGTTTTGGTGTTCTAGACCGGTTATCGAACCCCTCTCGGGAGGTATCACTAACCGAAATTATCGGGCCTCGGCTGATGGTGAAGAATTCGTAGTCCGCGTATGCGACGAGTTGCCACATCTCGGAATCGACCGCAAGAACGAGACCCTCTGTCAGACGGAAGCCCACCAAGCCGGTGTCGCTCCCGGCATCGTCTATAGCGAGCCCGGAATTCTCGTCAGCGAGTTCGTCGAAGGCGAGACGCTGACGAAAGCACGCGTCAGAGAGCCCGAAATGACCACCGTGATCGCGCGAACCGTGCGGATCTACCATGGCTACTGGGACAAGCTGCGAGGCGAACTCCTCTACTTCTGTCCATTTCAAACCATCCGGACCTATATGCAAACAGCTTTGGGTTTACTGGCGGACCTTCCGGGCGACATCGATTGTCTTGTGATTGATTCCCAAGAGCTCTCGCACAAGATGAGCCCGTATCGTCCAACTCTCTGTCACAATGACCTTCTGGCCGCAAACTTTATCGCCGGCCCGAAGAAAATGTGGATCGTCGATTGGGAGTATGCCGGGATCGGCAACCCGCTGTTCGATTTGGCCAGCATCTCGTCAAACGCATCTTTCAGCACTGAACAGGACGAGTTTCTCCTTCAAGCCTATCGAGGTACGACCGAGCGAACTGATTTGTTTGAGCTTCGAGCACTCAAGACCGTCTCACTATTGCGTGAAGCTCTGTGGTCAATGATTCAGACCGTCACCTCGGAGTTGGATTTTGACTACGTCGAGTACGCGCGCACAAACTTCGAAGCTTACAAGGAAGCTCGCGCCAGCCTCAGCGCAGGCGGTCACCAACTTTGATAGCCGATGCAAGTCAGCGCTGCGCGGCTCGCGTCGTCCACACTCAAAGATCGGCGACAGGAAACCATCGCGTGAGCGATTCCGACCGCATCACCCGGCTGAACGCAGCCCTGGAAGACTCGATCTGCTGGTGAGACCATAGCTGCGGCGGGGACGGACCCGGTCTACGAACGCTGGCGCTGGCGGATCTTCGGCACCACTTGGCTCGCCTATGCCGGGTTCTACCTTACGCGCAAGGGATTCTCGGTGGCCAAGCTCGGGCTTTTCGAGGATCCGGAGGTCGGCTTGTCTCCGGTATTGGCGAGCAACATCGACATCGCCTACAGCGTCGCGTACGGTCTAGGCCAGTTCCTGTGGGGAATGTCCGCCGACCGCTTCGGCCCCCGGCGGGTGGTGCTCGGAGGACTCTTCCTGTCGAGCTCCATCGCCGTGATCATGGGGCTTTCCTCCACGGTCATTCTCTTCGGCATCTTCTTCTTCATTCAAGGTCTTTGTCAATCCACTGGGTGGGCACCCCTGACCAAGAACATGGGATTCTGGTTCTCGTCCAGGGAGAGGGGTCGGGTGATGGGTTACTGGTGCACTAGCTACGCCTTTGGCGGCATGGTCGCATCGCCGTTCGCCGGGTACGTCGCCTACTCTGTCTTCGACGATTGGCGCTGGGCGTTCTTTTCGGGCGCAGCCGTGCTCTTCCTCATTTGCATTCCCTTTTACTTCCTGCAGCGCGATCGACCCGGAGATGTCGGACTCGAAGAGATCGAGGAGTATCACGACGAGCCGATGGCCGTAGTCGATGGCCGCGCCGCACCCGGGGAGGAGAAGGAGGGATCCTGGGAACTCATCGGCAAGGTATTCCGCAGTCCCCCTGTATTGGTCATGGCGGCGGTCTATTTCCTCCTAAAACCGGCACGATACGCGATCCTGTTCTGGGGTCCTGTCATCGCGAGTCAGCGACTCACCTCCGACAGCTTCGCCCTCGCGGCCACGATTCCCGCGGCCTTTGAGGTGGCCGGCCTCCTGGCGCCGATCGCCATCGGGTTCGTTTCCGACAAACTCTTCCAGACACGCCGGTTTCCGGCCTGCGTGCTCAGCCTTCTCCTCCTGTCGATCGTACTTCTGCTCTTCGGACCGTTGACGAGCTCAGGCAGCAGTGTTGGGATGCTCGTCGCATTCTTCTTGATCGGCTTCTTCCTGTACGGTCCGGACTCGATGGTGAGCGCGACAGCCGCCGTCGATTTCGGGACCAAGAAGGGCGCCGGAAGTGCGGCTGGCTTCATCAACGGGTGGGGCTCGTTCGGACAGATCCTGGGCGTCGCTCTTCCGGGCTATCTCATGGGCTGGTTCCCAGGTACCGACACCACCGTTGTTCTCTTCTACGGATTCTCCGCCGCCGCTCTCGTCACCTGCCTGCTGCTGATTCCGTTATGGAACCGGCTGCCTCCCACGGGGAGAGTGCGGTCAGGAGAGGGAGGAGTCGGCAACCGGTGAACCGCCTGATGAGACGCGGTGTATTCACGCAGAGACGACCGTACAGGAGCTTGTCCATGACAATGCAGCACACTGTTTTCGAGCCGATGGACATGGCCCACGCCGAGGCGCTGCTGAAAGAGGCCAGACACATCCTGGATCGACTCGGGCTCGTCTTCTTCTTGCGCCACGGAACGTGCCTGGGCGCTGTGCGGGATGGCGCCTTCATCGAATGGGACGATGACCTGGACATCGGTTCGGTGATCGGCCTGCACGGTCTCACGGAAGAACTCGTGCATAGTGCAGCCGACGTGTTCAGGGAGCACGGGTTCGACGCCAGAGTCAAAGAGAACGAACTCAATCTGAGCGTCGATCTGGAGAAATCCGGCACCGAGATGGACTGGACCTGCTACCGAATCATTGACGACAGCATTTACCAGTGGCCGGTTGTGCAAATTCCCGTGAGTTTGCACGAGGAGTTGAAGGAGATCGACTTCCTGGGCGAGAAATTTCTTGTGCCCAATCCGCCTGAAGAATACCTCAGACTCAAGTACGGTCCGGAATGGATGATTCCAAAGAGAGCGGGAGGATTCGAACAGGAAGTTCTGAATCTCATGGCTGAAGCCACTCTTCCCCCTGCCTCCCAAGAGGTCATGGCTTTGGCCAGCGAGCTTGAACCTCAACGGCACACTGGCAGTTTGAAGGTCCTTGATGGGGAGGGTCGTCCGGTTGAGGGAGCCGAAGTCTCGTTAGCCGCCACGACGGTCCTGACAGGACTGCATACGTCAAGCACTAATACAGATGGCTATGTCTACTTCAGCCTGCCGGGGGAAGCTGGATACGTGGTCGCCGTCCAATATGGAGATCACAAGGAAATTCTCTATGTCGAGCACCTCAACCCGGGTGTCGACTACGTGTACAAACCGGATCCTCAGAATCCGTCGGGTAGAGCGGACGCCCTGATTGCTGAACGAGTCTGATCATGGCTTCGATGAAAAACGCATGGACACCTCGCCCAGGAGAACCTGAAATCATACGCGTATACGTCGATATGGTGGCCGATCTCTTCCATTACGGTCACGTGAACTTCCTTCGACAGGCCAGAAAACACGGTGACTACCTGTTGGTGGGTGTTCACGCTGACAAAACGGTGATGAGCTACAAGCGCCGCCCGATATTTTCCATGGATGAGCGCGTGGCTTCGGTCGAGGGCTGTCGCTACGTCGATGAAGTGGTATCCAACGCACCACTCAGAGTCGACCGGGCCTGGATCGAACACCATGAGATCGACCTGGTCCTGCACGGAGATGATTTTTCCAGCGAGATGGAAGAGCTGTGCTACAAGACACCGATCGAGATGGGCATTTACCGCTCGGTAGGCTATACACCCGGGATTTCCACGAGTGAGATTATCGCCAGGATCAGGGCTGGTGCTTAGGAGCTGAAGGTAACCCCGTCCTGTTCAAGACTCAGCCGAGCGTGAATCGGCAAGCTGGCAGGGGGCGATACTGGTGCGACTCCGCACACATCGCCGCTACTGGAACGCCGTTTCCTGAATTTTTTTTTAGTGGGGTTGCGCGTCCGGTGTGGTGCGCCCTGATTAGGACCAGGGTCCCCAGTTGGTAGTTCCACACCGTCTTGAATTGCTGTAGGAGGCTATAGCCGAGGGTGCCTCCATTCGAAACTTGAAGTAAAGAAATAGCGTAGGGTACAAGTGATCCTTGGGCGTGTTACTTAGATCCTGATAAGAAGGAGAATTTATGGTTTCGACAACTGAAGAGGTTTCCGGTCAACCTGGGAACTCCGGAGAATGGATCGTCAGACTTCCTGGCCAGCCTGAGACTCCCGTTTCCATTGCTACGTTAGACATGTTGGCTCGGTCTGGAGTCATCAAGCCAGACACATCGATTGAAGAAGTGGCGACAGGTTTTACTTACTCTGCCAGGCAGATTCCAGGAGTGTTCTCAGAAAAGGCGTTTGTAATAGCAATTTTGCTCTCCATTCTAGTTGGGACCTTAGGTGTGGATCGCTTTTACTTGGGGTACACCGGCTTGGGAATTCTCAAGTTGCTAACCTTGGGAGCCTGTGGGATATGGTGGCTGATAGACCTTATCTTGATTGCGATGAATAGAATACCCGATGCTGACGGTCGTGCACTGAGCTAGGTCTCGATCAAGGCAAGGATGCGAACTCGCACTGTGGTAGTCCTCTTCGCAGCCGCTACGGCAGCTGTGGCGCTACCTGAGTCCGTTCTCCTCAAGTGTCCATTTTTCCATTACTTGGCGGTCTACTGTCCCGGGTGCGGTATCCAGCGTGCGATACGCGCGTTATGGGCTTGGGATTTGGCTACGGCCCTGCACAACAATCTATTGGTCTTCAGCTTTCCTCTCTTCCTTGTCATGCTCAGGGTGACAGCCCGATCACTTGGCAGGGAGCGAGGAAATGTTGTGACCTCCTTCAGTGCTTTGGTAGTGATGGTCGCATTCACGGTCCTTCGAAATGTTCCCGGGTCATCATTAGCACCGTTCTAGTGAGTGTGTGAGTAGCAAGTGGTTTCTCATAAGCGAACTTGCTGGCTGCAAATCTGACTCACCGCCCCGACTTGGCACACATCGCTGCCACTGAAACGCCGTTTCCTGAAAAAAATTGGTGGGGCTACTTACCGATTTTCGATCAAATTATCGGTTGAAACCATTCGGGCTCAGATGACGTAGGGTAGAGGGTAGTCGAGAGCCACTTGGAAGTGGACCGAAGGCAAGAGGTTTCTGAGCCAGTGGCGGTAGTACATAACCTATTCTAGGAAGACCATGAAAAGCATGTGGTGGCGTGGTGCGTCAATGATTTGGGCGATGAGCTTGTGTGCAGGTCAGCTTACAGCCCAAAGCGGGCCGGTCGACGAATTGGACAATGCGTCGGGCGAGCGAGGATGTTGCTCCGCTACAACTGTACCGGTCATGGACGCACTCCGTGTAAGTTCGGACGAGATCGAGATCGACGGACTTATGTCGGAGGGTGTATGGCCCCGGGCACCGATCGCCACTGATTTCGTGCAAATGCAGCCGGATGAGGGCAAGCCAGCGACGGAACGAACCGAGGCTTGGGTCGTCTACGATGAGAGAGCGTTGTACGTCGCGATCAGAGCTCATGAGTCGGAGCCCTCGGAGATCAGGGGTCAACTCACGAGGCGAGATGACAGGAATGAGTTACTGAGCGACCAGCTAGCTGTAGGGATCGAGGCTCTTTCTCCTATGGTCACAGGGTCGAAATCATTTTGCTGGTGACGGGACTTTCGATTATGTGGGGGATATAAGAGAGATGTTCTCAGGGGCCTCGGACAATGTCTTCATGGTAAAGCTATCTTACTGGATGGGTAGATAGTGGGAAAAAATTGACAAGTTTATCTGAGGTTGATGACTCAGAGTTAGCAAGGCTCGCCGAGCTCGGGAGGGAGCCGGCTTTTCGAGAATTACTCATTCGTTATGAGCGACCGATATTCTCACTCATCTATCGCATGGTGAGAGATCGAGAATTGGCGGAAGATCTCGCTCAAGAAACGTTCGTTCGGGCCTTTAATGCGATCGCTAGCTACAACTCTAGCTACAAGTTCAATAGTTGGATCTTCAAGATCGCAAGCAACCACACGATCAATTACCTACGGAAGGGTAAGCTCGACACCGTATCAATCTTTGGTACATCTGATGAGGGACTAGGTGATCGCGAACTTCAGATCAAATCCAAAACCGAGAACCCTCATGAATTCACGGAACGTCGTGAACTTGGAGGACGGATTGAGGTGGCGATCGGAGAACTCCGTGAGGAGTACCGGATGGCGATTTTGCTCTATCACGTTGAGGGTTATTCGTATGAAGAGATTGCGGACATTATGGACATCCCGTTGGGCACGGCTAAGACATATCTGTTCAGGGCACGCAAGGAATTGAAGAAACATCTTGAGTATCTCAGGGCGTCATGAAACTCAGGATCATTTTTTCTCGTAGTGATGGGCAGTCTGCTCGACAGAGGAATTGAATCGGATGGATGACATCTTCCAGAATCACTTGAGTGCTGAAGATTTGCAGAGCTTCCTTGAAGGGGAACTCTCAGATACCAAGCACTCTGAGGTTGAGGAACACCTGGAGCTGTGTAGATACTGCTCAGCCGAGCTCGGCGCTTGGCAGCCGCTCTTCTCGAAGCTAGGGGGTCTTGAAGTTAAAGAGCCTCAAAAGGGTTTCCAGGAGCGTGTAATGGCAGGTGTGCACCTTCCAGTACCGATTCCGCTTGCTGCTCGTATACGGGCCCGGGTATCCGGTTTGATTTCGGGGGTACGGGATAGCCATATCTCCAATGACCGGCTGCAGGAGCACCTTGCAGGATCCCTCTCCGCAAGACAAGTCGCCCGAATTCATGCCCATCTTGGATTTTGCGAGGCATGTGCTTCGCAGGCGAAAGCGTGGCAGGCCGTATTTAGCCGCCTCGACAAACTCGATCGGTTAGAGCTGAATGCAGGATTCGCCGACCGGGTAATGGAAGGAGTGAGACTGAGCACGCGATCCACGAGTGGTGCTTCAGAACAGGTCTGGGGTTGGGCAGCCTTGTGGGACGCCGTCTTTGTGCCGAAGACCAGCAGAGCCTGGGGGGTCCTCGCCGCTGGTGGAGTGACCCCTGCGTTAGCTCTCGGCTTCATCGTGTATTTAATTTTTTCGTACACTCTTCTTACACCTGGCACGCTGGCGTATTACAGCTGGTGGCAGATGACCAACGTATTGGCTTGGGCCGGGACTGGGCTGACCGGCCTTGTAATAGAGAGCGGATTAGTTCTTGAGGTCTACAATTTTTTCCGGGGTGTTGCAGATGTCATGTCTACGCGCGTCGCTCTAGGAGTGCTTGGTCTGTATTCAGTTGGGATCGTGTTTGCACTGCCAGTGATCTACAAGCAGTTGATCGTTACCCGTACCTCGAGTCACTAGGATGAACAGATCTAGGGTTCAGATCGGCTTGTTTGCAATTGGTTTCGGATTCTTGCTCCTGCCTCTTACTCTGCCGGCTCAAGCCCGGCAAATAATCACAAAGCAGATCACGCTCGGAAATTCAGTAGCTGAACTTAGTCTGGAATTGACGGGTGATGGGCGATTGGATGTCACGTTCGACGATGGCGTGGTCCAGGTCGATGGCCAGGTTGCTGGTAGGATTGACCCAGGAGATCGGCTAGAAGTCGCATGGCGATTATTGCTGGAGGGGGTGGTAACACTCGAGGACGGGCCACTCGCTGAGAGGCTCCTTGCGTGGAGTGCACCAGAGGGACTGGCTGCTGAGGTGGATTCAATCGCTCAGGAGATCGAGCAGGCACTTCAAGGTGCGCTCGAATCAGTTGATACACAGGCTCGGACCGAACGGGTCGAGGTTTCAGTTTCGATCGAGACTGAGGGTGACGTGGTGGGCCTCTTGGAGCGTACCCCTGAACAAGAAGCCGAGATCCGGAACCGAATTCGCGTAGAGTTGCGGGAAGAGATACGAGCAGAGATACAAGAAGAGATCAACCGGATAGCGAGAAGGGGAGGGGACTTTCTGGGAGTCGGTGGGAATGTGTTTTCAGGGCTTTTCAGCTTGATTGGGAAATTGCTGTTGATTGCTGTGCTAGGCCTCATGGGTGGCGTTCTCGTGAGGTTCGGAGGTGGCCACGTAGATACGATTGCTGAGACTGCGCTCCGATCACCTGGCCGATCGGCACTGGTAGGAATCGCCGGCACCTTATTACTGATGCCAGTCTGGCTTCTGGGGTTTGTTGGTCTCCTCATCTCAATAATTGGGATTCCCTTGGCGATCGCGTGGCTGCCGCTCTTCTGGTTACTAGTGAGCATGGCCTTTATAACGGGATTTGTTTCTGTCGCCCGTAGCGCAGGAGAGTGGGTCGCGGACAGTGGCTTCCAGTGGACTAATCGGATCCAGAAATCAAATGCGATTCATACGGTCTTTGTTGGCTTGTTCGTACTCTTATTAGCGTTTCTGGTTGCTGATGTGATCTCTATTCTGCCGTTTTCTGCCCCCCTGACAGGTGTTCTGATTTTCACTGGCTGTGTAGTGACTGTCGCGGCGAGTCAGATTGGTTTTGGGGCGGTTTTGCTTACTAGGGCCGGACGTCGGAGGGAGTCTCGCTACACACAGAACGACACCGGTGTTGCTGACCAACAAGCAGACAGCCCAGAGGGGGGATGACCACCGATGAAGATGGGTAGGGTGCTTGTACTCCTTGGGGTAAATGCTCTGGTAGCAATCTTGAGCCCCCTAGATGCTGCGATTGTGCAGAACTCGCAGACAGTGACAACGTCGCATAAGCTTGAGGATACTGACGAGAAGCGGGTTTCTATAGAATTTGGTGCTGGACGCCTTGTGATCCGACCGACAGACGAGGGGCTTCTTTATCGTCTAAGGCTTCGGTACAACGAGGATTACTTTGAACCGGTCACCGATCTCTCAGGTAACCGCCTGCATCTTGGGGTTGAGCGGATAAGGAAGGGCTTCAGGGGCATTTTCAATTGGAACCCTTCGGGAGAAGGCAATGAGTTTGATCTAGAACTCACCCGAGAAGTACCGATGGATCTTCACGTAAACTTCGGTGCAGGAAGTGCGGAGTTGGACCTTGGGGGCCTGGCACTCACAGGTCTCGAATTCAATACCGGCGCTTCGAAGTCGAGGATCAAGGTCTCCGCACCAAATAGTGCACAGATCTCGAAGGCTCAGTTCAATGTCGGAGCAGCGGATTTTCAGCTAGAGCAACTGGGCAGTCTGAATGCAGAAGACATCGAGATCAATGCTGGCGTGGGTAGTCTTGAGATAAGCTTGGACGGCAGTTGGCAACGAGATGCACTCATCTCAATTCACATGGGGATAGGCTCTCTGGAACTACATGTACCTGAGGACCTCGGATTCCAACTGCGCAAGAATAGTTTCCTGACCTCATTGGACGGTGTGAGGAATCTCGTTAAGGAGGGTAACGCCTATTATTCGCTTAATTGGGATGAAGCGGACCGAAATGTTACGGTTGACTTAGATGGAGCTCTTGGCAGCGTCACCGTCCAATTGATTCGATAACAAGAATATTTCCCATGATCGGATACTGGAATCTTAGGTAGTTCTTCTGTGTGGTGCTCCCGGCTAAGTTGAGGAGGTTCGACCTGTGTCAGGGAGTAGCCAGGCGCTTCGCTTCTTTGAAGCCTATCAGCCTTTGGGAGTCCTCGTGCCAGAGCGACAGTTTGAGTGTCTTGATCGCGTCCCATATGGTCAACCGAGTTACCTGTTGGAGCCTTGGATTCTCATCCAGGCACTCCTGAAGCCTGTAGTTCGGGATCTTCGCATTCAGGTGATGTACGTGATGGATTCCAATGCTTGCGGTGACCCACTGTAACAGTTTCGGCAGTACGAGATGTGAACTGCCCTTCAGTCCCGCGTCGACGTACCCCCAATCTTCGTGCTCTCGCCAATACGTGTCCTCGAATTGGTGTTGCACGTAAAACAACCACACTCCTATCGCAACTGTGAGGGACAGGAC
>DCAZ01000042.1:15425-39544 GCA_002313925.1 Gemmatimonadales bacterium UBA1120 | reverse complement strand
GGTGCTTTCATCGCGCTGGATCCCGTTACTGGACATGTCAAAGCGATGGTAGGTGGGCGAGACTTTGAGCAGTCAAAGTTTGATCGTGCACGACTCGCTAACCGCCAAGCCGGATCTGCTTTTAAGCCCTTCGTTTATACTGCAGCGATAGCCAGTGGAATCCCTGCTTCGCACATCGTGGTTGATGCTCCAGTAGTCTACCCACAGGTCAGTGGTGAGGACTGGCGTCCAGCTAACTTCGGTGGAGAATTCAAAGGCCCGATGACGATGCGAGAAGGGCTCTATACCTCCACCAATATGATCGCAATCAAAGTGGGTTGGGAGGAGGTCGGTATCGAAACAGTTGCTCAAACTGCTCGACATATGGGGATTCAAACTGAGATCGAGCGGTTCCCTTCTACGACGATCGGCGCGGCTGAAGTAATCCCTATCCAAATAGCTGAAGCGTACTCATCCTTCCCCAGCCTTGGAACTAAAGTCCGACCATTCCCCATTCTTCGAGTGGAAGACTCTGAGGGCATGGTACTTTGGGAGCCACAGCCGGAACGTACTCAGGTCCTCGACAGCCTCGTGTCTCGAATCATGGTTTCAATGCTTGAGGACGTAGTGATACGCGGAACTGGATACAATGCTATCCGCGTACGAGGTGGTCTTCCATATCAAGTTCCAGCTGCAGGAAAAACAGGCACTACAAACGATGGCACTGACGTTTGGTTTACGGGCTTCACACCAAATCTTCTCGCGACGGTCTGGTTTGGGATGGACGCACCCATACCAATTTTCTCACTAGGTCCTGGTAAGCGACAAGCCACGGGAGGTGGGCTGGCAGCACCCGTGTGGGCCTCCTTCATGCGGCGAGTGTACATGGGTGGGCAGGGGGATGGGGATAACACCAGTTTTCAGGCACAAGACCCACTCCTCCCTATCGAGAGCGGCTGGCCCTTACTGCCCGGTCTTAATGCTGTGCTTGTCGATCGGCGTACTGGAAAGCTCGCATCCCGCTGGTGTGCTGAAGAGGACCGTTATCTGGAATACTACCTCCCCGGGACTGAACCCACCGAGTTATGCGATCGTTCGAGTCGCCGATTCAGAGGGCTCCGCTAACACTAGGCTCTCCTCGGATTATTTTCTGGATGGTACCATAATCCCTCGTAGATCGTAGAGTAGCCCCCTACTCTGTAATGGATCTCTCATGTAATCGCGAGTCCATCTAAGGACTTCCACTAGCGACTCCTAATCGCTGGGAGGTACGTTCGGCGAATCACTCTAGGAGAACTGATGGAACCACCAGTCATGACATCGAGGGAGATTACCGTGCCAGCTTGGACTTTCGGCGCCCTGAGAGACGAGCTTGCAAACATTTCTGATAAGCACTCAAGCACGACACTGCTTCAAAAAGTCGGGTATCGCTCGGGGATTTCAGCTTCTACTGTATTCAAAGAAGGCTTAAACAGCGCAGTCCTAGAAACGATGCAATCCACATTCTGGACACATCTCTGCGGCTTCTTCTCATGCAGAGGCTGGGGTACGCTAGTGGTCGATTCAGATCACCCCGGATTAGGTTTTCTGACCAGTGACGATTGGGCGGAAGCAATGACGGCTGAGGTGGACCGAAATGCAAATTGCTGCTTCAGCACGGGATTCATATCTGGCCTCCTGTCTGAAATAGCAGGAAGCCCTGTCGCAGTGCTCGAGGCCAAATGTCGGGCACGAGGAGATAGAGCGTGCGAGTTCGCTTTCGGCTCAGAACAGGTGGTCCGCAACCTATACGGACAACTCCTGATGGATGCTGACCCTACTGCAACTTAAAGGAAAACACCTCCTGATGAGAGTACTCGGCATCGACTATGGGATGAGGAGAATCGGCCTTGCACTTAGCGATCCCACTGAAACAATTGCTACGCCTCTGGATACCCTAATACGCCGGCGAGGCAAGAGGGCCCCGTTATCTAAGATTGAGTCTATTGCAATTGAAAAAGGTGCTGAGCACTTGGTAATCGGCCTACCTCTTAACCTGGAGGGGAACGAAACTGAATGGTCTGAAGAGGTGCGTGCTTTCGGAACGCAACTGGCTAAACGTATGAACCTTCGGGTTTCCTTTATCGATGAGCGAATGACGTCCGTGCGTGCGGAGCGGACAGTAAGATCGATCGGCCTTCCCAAAACCAAGAGGGAAAACAAAGCGAGGATCGATGCAGCGGCAGCGCAGCTAATCCTTCAGAATTGGCTCGACCTAAGGAAACACACAAAGTGAAAAGTCCGCGAGCTAGATTGACCACGAGTAGTATTATGCTCGTGTGTCTTATGTCCTGTGGAACTGATCCCGACGGTCTGTTAGAGGTGACAGTTCCATCCGGTTCAACATTTTCTGAGGTTGCGGATACCCTAGCGAACCGAGGCTTGATAGGAGCGCAAGGCCCATTCAAGCTTTATGCCCGCATACGTGGGGATGATCGACGCATCAAGTCTGGGCGTTATGAGTTGCACGAGGGAAATCGCTGGAGAGACATCCTTGAAAAGCTGACGAAGGGTGAAGTTATGACAGTCCCGATGACAGTGCCTGAGGGTTTCCGGCTGCTCCAAATTGCACCGCGGATATCCGAAGTTACCGGGGTAGCAGAAGATTCTGTGCTCTCAGTCATCTACAGTCCTGACCTGCCAGCAAGCCTGCGGATCCCTGGGCCGACTTCCGAAGGATATCTGTTTCCCGACACATACAGGTTCGCTCCCGGCGTATCGGTAGAATCTGTTCTTAAAGTGATGGCGGACCGATACCACTCAACTTGGTCCGAAGCACGTCTGGTCCGGCTTAAAGAACTCGATATGACTGAGAACGAGTTGGTAACATTGGCCTCGATCATCCAGGCGGAGGCCCGACATAATAGTGAGATGCCCCGGATTTCTTCCGTCTACCACAACCGACTACGCGAAGGGTGGCTTCTCCAAGCTGACCCCACTGTCCTTTTCGCCCTCGGGGGACCACGAAGCCGCCTGCTTTACGCCGCGATCGATTCCGTAGCTGAGCATCCGTATAACACTTACTCCCAACCTGGTCTGCCACCGGGGCCAATCTGCTCACCAGGAGATCTAGCTATTGCTGCAGCGCTCAATCCTGCTCAAGAGGACTTCATGTACTTTGTGGCTCGTCCAGACGGAAGGCATGTCTTTACGCGCACCCTCGCGGAGCATAACAGGGCGAAACTAGAAGCGCAGAGGGCACGAGATCGGATAAGTGCTGATGAGCACTCTGAACCTACTCGCTAAGCCCAACTCCACCATTTTGCCGAAAAGAGATCTTACGAGCGCGCTCCGCCTCATAGTGATCACGGACCATCGTCTAGCGAGACCCCGTAAAATCGTTGAAGTCGTTGAAGCTGCATTGCTGGGCGGTGCTAAGGCAATCCAACTCCGAAACAAGGGGGACACTGCCAATAAACTTCTGGAAACAGGAAAACACCTACGTGACCTTACGCAAGCACATGGAGCACTTCTTTTCGTGAATGACCGCGTAGATATAGCACTCGCAATTGGTGCTGATGGCGTACACCTGGGTCCAAAAGACCCTCCAATTCAGGCGGTACGTAAACTCGTTGCGGATGAGTTCCTCATTGGATTTTCTGCCGATGATCCTGAGTTAGCCCACTCAGCTGTGGCCGAAGGAGCAAATTATATCGGGTGTGGCGCCATCTATCCCACATCGACAAAGCCAGACGCTGGTGACGTGATCGGAATGCCAGGACTCAGAAGTGTCATTGACGCTGTTGATATCCCAGTAATAGCAATCGGTGGGATCACGAACCGTCGGATTCCAGAAATCTTGGCAGTGGGCGCGACCGGAGTGGCAGTCGCCAGTGCAATCATGAGCGCATCCGACCCCATGCAAGCAACCTACTCGATGCTTACGGCACTAGAGAACACCTGAGGAGTTATTGTTCAGGCTAACTTACCTAGATTCCACCAACCCTGAGCAGATCTTCAATTTCGACTGAGCCCACGAAGAAGTCCCCGAGAGACCTCCCAGCATCTGGGCTATGCCAATCCGATCCCCCACTGCATAAGAGACCCTTTTCACTGCAGATCGCTTCGAGGCGCATCACATCCTTTGGCCTGTGAGAGGGCCGGTAAACTTCGATGCCCTGCAGTCCTGAACTAATCAATTCAGGAAGTAGTACATCAACGATATCCCTCGGAGGATGGGCCCAAACTGGGATTCCACCAGATGCTAATATTAACTGAACAGCCTCTGTAGCCTCCAGGAGATCTGTCGGGACAAAAAACTGAGATTCATCACCGATAAAGCTATTAAATGCATCCGGTACCGACGCAGCATGACCTGCTTTTACAAGTGCCTTAGCTAAGTGCGGACGACCTAATACACCTCCATCAGGCCCAGCCTCAGCTTTAACATCTTGGTAGGTAACCAAGATCCCTGCTTCAGTAAGCCTGTTAAGCATCTCACGCATGCGAATTTCACGGTGTTTCGTTGCGCGGACCCTGTGGTTCAGGAGTGCCTCGGATACTGGGTCGACAAAATATCCAAGAATATGAATACTCCGACCATGATACATTGAGCTAACCTCAATAGCTGGAATTACTTGGACACGCACCTCGGAACCAACCGCTTCCGCTACAGAGAAGGATGCAGTCGTGTCATGGTCAGCGATTGCAATCACATCTAAACCGCCAGACGCAGCTCCCTGGACTACGGCTTCAGCACTCCAAGCGCCATCGGAGGCAGACGTATGGATGTGTAGGTCAACCTTCACTAGAACTCAGCCTCAGATTATTCCACAACGTCTTCTGCAAATACTATCGCAGCAGCTGGGATCTCCTCGGGGGGCACATCAGCGGCATATTCGGTCAGGACCGTGACAACGTCGCGCTCGACCTTGAGTACCCCTGCCGCCACGTGGAATGAGTCACTACCCCCTCCGGGACGGTCGAGATTGAGCTCACCGGCACCCAGCAGCGTCACCAAAGGAGCGTGCCCGGACAAGATACCAAGCCGCCCATCCCACGCCGGTGCTACAATCGAAGAAGCTTCACCTTCGAATACTATCCTGTCCGGAGAGACGACCCTTACATCCAATGCCACGAGTTATCCCCCTTCCGCCGCGAGACGCTCACCTTCAGCGATCACACTCTCAATACCGCCCTGCATATAGAATGCCTGCTCTGGAAGATCATCAAACTCACCATCTACCATCCTCTCAAATGATTCAACCGTCTCATCCAGCTTCACATATTGTCCCGGGATGTTCGTGAAGGTTTCTGCTACGAAGAACGGCTGTGACAGGAATCGAGCGATACGTCTCGCACGACCCACGATGATCTTGTCTTCTTCAGTCAGTTCGTCCATCCCGAGAATTGCGATGATATCCTGTAGATCCTTGTAACGCTGCAGAATCGCCTGAACATCCGTGGCCACTTTGTAGTGTCGTTCCCCTACGAACTGTGGGTCCATAATACGCGATGTCGAGTCGAGTGGATCCACCGCCGGATAGATCCCCTGTTCCGAAATCGATCGAGAGAGCACGGTCGTCGCATCTAAGTGAGTAAATGCCGCAGCCGGAGCAGGGTCTGTAAGATCATCAGCGGGTACGTAGATCGCTTGCACAGATGTGATGGAGCCTTGAGCAGTCGATGTGATCCGCTCTTGTAGCTCACCCATCTCTGTTCCAAGAGTCGGCTGATATCCTACTGCTGACGGCATACGGCCAAGCAGTGCAGATACTTCGGATCCAGCCTGGGTGAATCGAAAAATATTATCGATGAACAGAAGAACATCCTGACCCTCTACATCGCGAAAATACTCCGCCATTGTTAGGCCCGAAAGTCCAACGCGAAGCCGAGCTCCAGGCGGCTCATTCATCTGACCATAGACTAGTGCGGTGGAATCCAGCACGCCCGATTCCTTCATTTCGAGCCAGAGGTCATTGCCCTCTCGTGTGCGCTCACCTACACCGCAGAATACGGATCTGCCTCCATGCTCCATTGCAATGTTGTTAATGAGTTCCATGATGATGACAGTCTTCCCGACACCTGCACCTCCGAAAAGACCGGTCTTGCCACCCTTCACATATGGTGCGAGCAGGTCAACGACCTTGATACCTGTCTCAAAGATTTCGGTTTTCGGTTCTAATTGATCGAACCTCGGAGCAGGCCTATGGATCGGCCAACGCTCTAGTTCAGCCCCTTCGCCCCCGACCGGACCCATCTCATCAACCGGCTCTCCGAGAACATTCAAGATACGGCCCAGTGCAGGCTCTCCGACTGGGACACTGATTGAGGAGCCTGTGTCCGTCATCTCCATCCCGCGTGTCACACCATCTGTGGAGGACATCGAAACAGCACGAACCTGACCACGACCAATGTGCTGCTGTACCTCAGCTACGAGAGAGATTTCCTGGCCTGCCTCGTTTGCCGCGGACAAATTCAGCGCATTATAGATTTCTGGTAGGTGCTCCGGGTCGAACTCGACATCTAGAACTGGCCCGATAACCTGCACCACCTTCCCAATGTTGTCTGCCATAGTATCCCTATATCTTTGTCTCTGAAAAAGCCTCTATTCCAGGCTAGCAGCCCCGCCAACAATTTCGGCGATCTCCTGCGTGATTTGTGCCTGCCGTGCCCGGTTGTACGTGCGCGTTAGGTATTCAAGCATATCACCTGCATTATCCGTTGCACTCTTCATTGCCGTGCGACGAGCTCCCTGTTCTGCCGCCGCATTCTCCACCATAGCCGTATAGACTGTGTTCCGTATGTAGGCTGGGAGAAGTCTCCCTAAGATCATGTCCCCACTCGGTGACAGGATGTATGCATCCGATGAGGATGCCTCATCTCTTGGCTTTACAGGGAGAAGTTCAAAGGTCCGAGGTGGTGTCGACATCGCCGACCGAAACTCCGAACTGACCAGATACACCGCATCGACATCACCATCCGCAAAGCGGTCCCGGATCGGACCTACTACTGACTCCGCATCTTCAATCGATGGATAGTCACCGATGTCTACCCGCTGAGTGAGCATCTTCTCTCCCCGGAAGCGGAAGTAGGAAATCCCTTTCTTTCCAGCTACATGAAGTTCTGTCTCGATACCCTTACCACTTAGTTCTTCAAGCAGGTTTCTTGCGTGCTTGATAAGGCTCGCATTGAAAGCCCCAGCGAGTCCTCTATTCGCCGTAAGCAGGAGAATAGCTGCGCGCCTCTCATGCTCAGGACGACGAAGAATGGGGTACTTCTCAGAAAACTCCGACGAGTAAAGGCCCCCCACAATTTCTTGTAGCGCATTCGCGTACGGGCGAGCCGCATGCACACGATCTGTTGCACGCTTAAGCTTCGATGTCGCTACCAACTCCATCGTGCGTGTGATCTGCCGAGTATTCTCGACGGACTTAATTCGTCGCTTGACCTCACGGGCGCCAGCCATACCTATCTCTGCCCTCTGTCCTTAGGCCGATGCAGCCGCAGCGGCCTGCACCTGGCTCCCCTGCTCAGCTTGAAAAGCTTCATTGTACTCCTCAATAGCTGACACAAGCTTCGCCTCAAGGTCCTCAGTCAATTCACCTACCTCGCTAATTCCATCCAGAACCTCGCGGTGCATGTTTGAGAGGTGTTCGTGGAAACGCCGTTCCCAGACTCGAACATCCTCCACAGCCACCTCATCCAAATAACCGTTGGTCACCGCATAGATGACCGCTACCTGGTTGGCAACGGGCATCGGCTGGTACTGTGGTTGTTTCAATAGCTCGACGGTTCGCGCGCCACGCGCCAATTGCCGCTGTGTGGTGGCATCAAGATCTGATCCGAATTGTGCAAATGCCTCTAACTCCCGGTACTGTGCGAGGTCCAGTCGAAGCCGTCCCGCAACCTTCTTCATAGCTTTGATCTGTGCTGCACCTCCGACTCGAGAGACGGAGATACCCACATCTACAGATGGACGAACACCGGAATAGAAGAGGTCGGGTACCAAGAAAATCTGGCCGTCTGTGATTGAGATCACGTTCGTAGGGATGTAAGCAGACACATCTCCTGACTGCGTTTCAATAATAGGAAGCGCTGTAAGCGAGCCGCCCCCGAGGTCGTCCGAGAGTTTAGATGCTCTTTCTAAGAGCCGTGAGTGTAGGTAGAAGACATCCCCTGGGTATGCTTCACGCCCCGGAGGCCTCCTGAGTATCAAAGAAAGCTGACGGTACGCTTGCGCCTGCTTGGAGAGATCATCATACACAACCAGCGTATGCTTACCTTGCCACATGAAGTGCTCGGCGAGAGCAGTAGCTGAATACGGGGCGATGTACTGCATGGGTGCCGGGTCCGAGGCATTAGAAGTAACAATAATTGTGTACTCCATCGCCCCATGTTCACGAAGGGTTTCCACCACACTGCGCACTTTGCCCGCTCGCTGTCCGATAGCACAGTAGATGCAGATTACACCCGTGTCCTTCTGGTTAATGATTGTATCGATCGCGATCGCAGTTTTCCCCGTCCCCCTATCCCCGATAATCAATTCGCGTTGCCCTCGACCGATTGGGATCATCGAATCAATCGCCTTCAGCCCGGTTTGTAATGGCTCACCTACAGGTTGTCGCTTCACGATTCCAGGGGCCACAATGTCGATCTGGCGACTCTCTTCAATCCCGTCGATTGGACCTTTCCCATCTTGTGGTGCTCCAAGTGGATCAACCACGCGGCCCAGGTATCCGTGCCCCACTTCCAAGCTCAACAACTTTCCTGTCCGGCGAACCTGGTCCCCCTCGTGAAGCTTCGTCCAGTCACCCATGATCACAGCACCGATACTGTCTTCTTCAAGATTGAGTGCTAAAGCTGTAACCGCTTCACCCGTTCCAGAGGAAGTGATCTCGAGCATCTCTGAAGCCATCGCGTTGGTAAGGCCATAAATTCGGGCAATCCCATCTTTTAGCTCGAGTACCTCACCGATTTCTTCCGCTTGGAGATCCTCTTCATACCGAGCAATTTCCTTGAGGAGGACGTCTTTGATTTCGCTTGCGCGAAGCTGTGAATCATTGGCCATCTATATGGGATCCTGGTTTGTAGGGCTCGGCCTCAACCTGCTGCTTCTCCGACTTGCCCAGATGGAATGCGAGCAGTAAGGAGTCGGCGACGCAAATCTTCGAGTCGTCTCCGCACCGAACCGTCGTAGATCATGTCACCTGTGCGGACTATGAGTCCGCCTAATATTTCCGGCTTGACCCGAATATGTGGTATTGCCTGTTTGCCAAGCATCTTTGATAACCGCTCAGAAACTACGTTTTCCGTGGTATCATCTAGCGGCCGAGCCACAGTTACTTCGACGTGTTCTCTACCCAAATGGTCGTCCAAGAGCAGGAGATACTCAGCGGAAATCTCTCTGAGGAGGGTCTGCCTTCGCTTGTCAATCGTGATCAGAACAAAGTTTATCACCTGTTTTGGCGCTTTATCATGAAAAACCTTTCGAATGACGTCCTTCTTGGTTTCATCATCGATTCGTGGTGTTTCCACAAAAGTGCGGAACCGCGAGTCATCTTCTAAGAGACCTGCTACCATTCCGAGAGCATCACCATATTCCTGAATGCTCTCATTGCGACTTGCGAGTTCGAAGAGGGTCTCCGCGTAGTTTCGCGCGACGGTTTCATCTCTCACGCCTGTGCGGCCCCATCAACCAACTCATTGAGATACCGCTCTACCAACTGTCGGTCTGTCTCTTGATCAAAACTCTCCTGCATTAATTGAGAGGCAGCAGCCAGCGCCAAATCAACTGACTCCCGTCGCAGAGTTTCGAGCGCCCCATCCCGTTCCCGTTCTATCTCTGCCAACGCGCGCTCGACAATACCCTGTGCCTCTGTGCGTGCTTTCTCTTCCAGTTCTTTACGAACGCGTTCGCTAGCTATCTTAGCTTCAGCAAGAATTTCACTTGCCTGCCTGCGAGCATCCGCCATTTGCTCACGGTGCTCCTCCAAGAGTTGAGCAGCCTCGGCATTGAGTTCTGCGGCCCCATCGATAGCTGCCTGGATTCCTTTCTCTCTGCTATCAACAGCATCCACGATCGGACCCCATGCATACTTTCTGAGGATCAACAGGAGGCTAGCAAACACAATTAGTGTCCAGACACTCAGCCCCGTATTGATATCATAGAGCCCACCACCCCCTTCACTCTCATGCTGAGCGAACAGCAAGCTGGGGGCAGCTATCATGAGGGTGACTACGCAACTCAGCACACGACTGTCTCTCATCGATGTCTTCATCATCTTCCAATTTCCTCCCTAACCCTATCGAGTTCTAGCAGATAACCCGAGAGGATGAGCAAGGAGTTCTCCTCCCTTATATAAACTTGAAGATGATCGCAATAACGATACCGAAAAGCGCTGCTCCCTCGACCAGAGAGGCCAGGATGATAGCCGTAGTTGTGATCGTGGCAGCAGCCTCAGGCTGGCGAGCAATTCCCTGCGTCGCACCTAAGCCGATCTGGCCGATGCCAATTCCCGCTCCGATAACAGAGAGCCCAGCACCAATTCCTGCACCCAGAAGGGCCAGGCCGTTTGGATCCATCCCTGATGCAGCTTCTTGGAACATAGTAAACATCTTGTGTTGTCCTTTGGGTAATCGTCTTACGGACGGGTTGAATTCACGAGTTGAGGTGGTCCATCAGTGTGCATGCCGAATAAGTCCAATAAAAACCGCGGAAAGCATTGCAAAAATGTAGGCCTGCAGGAATGCTACAAAAACTTCGAGAGCCATGATCGCTATAACAATCAAAACAGAGCCGCCAGCAACAAGCCATTTGGCAGCGCCGATTCCGGCGAACAAAAATATGAAGCCCAGCATAGACAGTACTAGAGTGTGTCCAGCCATCATATTCGCGAAAAGTCGAATCATGAGCGCAAATGGCTTGGTAAGTTTTCCAAGAAATTCGACTGGTGTGAGAATCACTAGGAGAGCCGCCTGACCAATCGGAGGCAGCCCAGGCGGCGCATAGAAGATGGTCCGCATATATCCCTTGAATCCAAGTGTTCTCATCCCGGAAATCTCTACAACAACGAATGTCATGAGGGCGAGGGCGCCCGTTACCATGAAATTACCTGTCGCTGTTGAACCGAACGGCATCAGACCCAGCAAATTCATAAAGAGAATGAAGAAGAAAAGAGTCAGGATATATCCGGTATAAGCGTCTGCACCGTGTCCGATATTTCGACGTACGACTTCATCACGGAAGTAAATGATCAGGGCCTCCATCGCGTTGGCCAGTCCGCTGGGTGCACGATCAGTATACTTGTCACGCATTGCGCGCCCGATTGGGATAAAAACCAGAAGACAAAGAAGGGCGGCCAGGAACATGAACACCACGTGTTTTGTTGGGGACAGATCAATTGTGAGCCCACCAACATGTAGCGGTTCAAAATGCGGAAGCGGAATGTCAAAACCGCGCCCCAAGATCCGAAACTCGAGTTCATTACCATCCAAGAGATGGTGCAGAAGCATATATTGGAGGTCTGGAGGTCCTTCACTGGAGTGAGCTTGAGCGGACTCCTGTAAGGCCGTGAAGAGAGAGAGGAATTTCACCTATAAAGTCTCTGGATGCTCGGACTTTAAGTAAATCGGTTCGATCAGGAGAAGTCCAAAGAAGAATCCAGCAAGTGCAATGAGCATCGGAGCCAACCCTTCCGAATCGAGGCGAACGGCAACAAAGGCTGCAAGCCCTATGACAACCATCCTGAGCAGGGTACCGCCCAGCCATACGGCTAGGAACCGATTCCAGTTGGAACGAAAGCTGAGCATCGCGGCAAAGGTTACGATTTGGATCGGTAGCGCGATGAGGGCAGCAATCACAAGCCCCCTGCGACCAGAAGAATCAAGGAACGGCATAAAAATTAGCGTGATTAGCGCTACGCCTACGAGGCCCGTGAACGCATATTTGGTCACGTTACTCACCGGACTCCGTTCTCTCTATTCCTAGGTTCAATCACGACGTGGTAGTAAAGGCTATAGCCACCTGCACCGGCTCCGATTAAAGCGCCCAGAATCATGACGAACGGTTCCGTACCCACCCTAGAGTCCACCCACGCACCAAGGAGCATGAACAACAAAACTGACAGCGTCCATTTTAGGCCGTGCCCAAGGTGTTGACCCGAAGCTCGCAAGAGCTCGTGGGAACCTTTCCCCTGTTCTTCTTCTCGCACGGTCCTGCGCCCTCATGGGTAGCGGGAGCAACCTCAAAATAGGGTACATAGCCTATCAAGAGCCGGCATAATTTACCGCTTGTGAAAAAAAGAGCAAGCCGGTTCTCTTGGTAATCATATGTATAGTTCGCTTTGCTTGACGCCTAGAAAAACACTGGTCTATCTTCGGCGCGGTTTCACAAGCTCACCGGATTGTACGATCGTTCCATATGGGATAGGATCTGCTATCCATCGGCTTGGCATCAGGGAGAAAGATGTCCACAACTGAACAAAGCACGATTGTCCAACGCGATGACCTTGAGTTACTAGAACGGGTTGTTGAGGTCTCAGACGCCATGAGACGGGAGGTTGCCAAGCAGATCGTCGGCCAAAATGAAGTGATTGACGAATTGCTCACAGCGCTGTTGGCTAATGGGCACGCTCTATTGGTTGGCGTCCCCGGGTTGGCAAAGACACTCTTGGTTCAAACAGTCGCTCAGTCACTTGACCTGGATTTCAGCCGAATACAGTTCACTCCAGACCTAATGCCGACTGACATCACCGGTACCGAAGTGATCGAAGAGGACCGGACTACAGGTCGTCGGGTCTTTAGGTTTGTAAAAGGTCCGATATTTGCAAATGTGGTTCTGGCAGATGAGATCAATCGCACTCCACCTAAAACCCAGGCAGCTCTGTTAGAGGCTATGCAGGAACGGGCAGTAACTGCAGCGGGTGAGACATACTCTCTGGGTAAGCCGTTTTTCGTGCTCGCAACACAAAATCCAATTGAGCAAGAGGGAACGTATCCGCTCCCGGAGGCCCAGTTAGATCGGTTTATGCTTGAGCTTCCGATCTACTACCCCTCTCGGGATGAAGAGGAAGAAGTCGCCACGAGAACTACAGGTGAAGAGGAAGCGGAAGTCAATCCGATTGTTACAGCCTCAGATCTCATTGAATTGCAGCAACTTGTTCGACGAGTGCCCGCCCCACCTTCCCTAGTTTCGTTCGCGGTTAAGCTAGCACGCTCAACCCGCCCCGGACCGGAAGCATCAGATGTAAGTCAAAAATACGTCTCTTGGGGTGCTGGGCCGCGTGCTTCACAGTTCCTCGTGCTTGGTGCTAAAGCACGTGCAGCATCTCGTGGATCACCTATGCCTTCTTTGGATGATGTACGAGCGATGGCTCCAGCCGTACTGGCCCACCGTTTGGTCCTGAATTTCCAAGCAGAAGCGGACGGACGTACAACCCGTGGAGTGATTCATGAACTTCTTGAGGAGAGTCGGGATTGGAGTTAGATCGAAGTAACGGAGGTGGCGACCACCCTCCTAGTACCAAACGAAGACCCGATTGGGACAGCGTCCGATGACGGGTGCAATACTCACATCACTCGGGCTTTGCCTGCTTCTGTCCGCTACACTCACCGCAGCACAAACTGCAGCGTTCCAGATTAGTGAATCCAGGATGCGCACACTTAAGAGTGAGGGATTCAAGGGCGCGGAGGCACTGACAGAGGTAAGAAGAAGAGCAGGCAATGTCGGATCAAGTGTCCGCCTGATTACGGATGCACTGAATCTTGGGACAATGGGAATTGCCGTTGCTACCCGTGTACTGACCTTGGAACGTGGACCACCGGTACTCGACGTAATGGTCGGTGTGGTGATCATAATCGTGTTCGCGGAGGTATTGCCTCGCTCGATTGCTGCCCGCCATCCCGTAAGACTCGCTCTAGCTTCGGCATCAGGGCTGCTCAGTCTGACTCAATGGACACGATGGATATCGGTACCAGTTTCCAGGCTTGAGGATGCACTCGTCAAGAACCGAGAAGACGAATTAAGCATGGAGGAGCGAGAACTCAGGGAAATTCAGGAAATCGGTCAAGAAGAAGGTATTCTCGAAGAGTCAGAAAACCTTCTGGTAGAGCGTGCGTTTCGGCTGGACGAGTTAACGGCCTGGGATGCGATGGTCCCACGAGTCGATATCTTTGCCTGGCAAGAAGATCTAACCCTTTCTGAGATTATTGACGGGCTTCCGGATGTCCCGTACAGCCGAGTCCCCGTATACAAGGATTCAGTCGATGACGTGACAGGTATCCTTTATGTCCGTGAAGCCTATGAACGCATTAGTCAGGGAATGCATGACCTCAAGCTCCACCAAATTTCAAGGACTCCTTTCTTCGTCCCTGGATCTCTATCTCTTGCCCAATTAATGCGAGATTTTCAGGCAAAGCGCATCCATATGGGTATCGTTGCAGACGAGTTTGGAGGAACAGACGGTCTCGTAACTTTAGAGGACGTACTTGAAGAGCTTGTCGGGGAAATTCGTGATGAAACCGATGTGGAGGAAGAGGAAATTCGCCGAGTCTCTAGGAACCAGATTGAATGCGATGCCGGCGTTGATGTCAGGGACATCAATCAAGCACTTGGAGTTACCCTCCCGAAGCTGGAACATCGGTCACTGAACGGCTTGATCCTTGAAGAGTTAGGACATGTGCCTTCCGTGGGTGAAAAGCTACTATGTGATGATGTCCGGATTGAAATCATGCAAGCAACGGAGACTCAGGTTATTAGGGCGCAAGTAACCCGGCTAACCGATCTCCAGGCATCCAATAACAACTAATGGCCATCGTCATCCCCTTCAGGGGAAAGAAGCCAAGAATCCACTCTAGCGCATTTCTCGCACCCACAGCTGTGCTTATTGGAGATGTAACAGTGGGTGCTGACGCAAGCGTGTGGTTTGGAGCAGTGCTAAGAGGTGACAATCCGGATTATGGAATTGTCATCGGACCACGCACCAGTGTGCAGGACAACTGCGTCGTGCACGTGGGGACGTGGGGACCAACAGTGATTGGAGAAGATGTAACAGTAGGTCACGGAGCTAAGTTCGAGAGTTGCACAATCGGAGACCGAACCTTGGTGGGTATGAACGCGGTTATCCTGCAGAATGCAGTAGTCGGTTGTGAATGCCTCTTGGCGGCAAATACGGTCATCCTAGAGGGTTCTAAGGTCCCGGACCGTAGCTTGGTAGCTGGTGTCCCTGGACAAGTAAAGAAAACGCTAGAGGGGAATGCCGCTTCCTGGATCGAAGGGGGTGGAGAACACTATGTCATCCTCTCACGAGAATACCGTGATGCCGGTATCGGGATACCAGAGAAAGACTGACTCTGCGCGATAAACCAGGTAGCAGAAGAAATGATCCGGGAGGTGGGGTCCATGAGATAGCTCAGCCGAGTTCGTCTACGGACGAAGGATCTTTGAAGACCCAGACAACCCTATGTGACCTGTGCGGTGCACAAATGATTGAACAGCACTGTAAGCTGATTTGTCTCAGTTGCGGCTATCAGCGGGATTGCTCAGACCCTTGATCACGACTGTTCTCTAGGCTGCAAGACCCATGATATGGGTAAGGTACCAGTCCATCATTGCATCACCCCAGAGATATGTGATAGCGCCGGCAACAGCGAGGAATACCCCGAACGGGATAAGCCGTCTATACAGTGTAGCTACTGGACCATAAACGATTAGGCCGCCCAAAGACCCCAGGAAAGCAGTCTCAGCTACCCCCGAGATACCAACAAACGAGCCCACCATCATCATCATCTTGATATCCCCACCTCCCATCGCCTTATCCAAACCGGCCTCTTCTAGTCGTCCGGGAGAGATTTTCTCTATGATGCGCGTACCGGCTGCAGCGATGAACCAGAGGAAGGTGTAGCCGACCAGTGCTCCTCCTACTGCACTAACCCAACCTATGCCGCCCGGCAAAAACGACATCGCGAGACCAAGTATCGTTCCTCCCAGTGAAAACTCATCCGGGATGATGTAAAAGCGAGCATCAGAGATCGACATCCCTAGGAGCAGACAGAGAAATACACTCCCCCTTAGTGCCTCCCCACTGAGACCATGGATCATGAATATCCCCGCACACAACAGTCCGGATGTCAGCTCAACAACTGGATATTGGAGGGGGATTTGCATTGAGCAGTAGCGGCACTTCCCAGATAAGATCAGCCAGCTCAGAACAGGTATGTTGTCATACCATCTGATGGCACTGGAGCATTCTGAACACCGGGAACCCGGAGATATGATCGGCAGATCTATAGGCCACCTAGTTGAGTAGATATTCAAAAGCCGCCCGACAGCGAGACCAGAAAGGCCGGCTGCGCCTGGGACCAGCCAAGCCTCGTCCACTACTCCTCCGTCTTGGTCAATTCGTAGAGAAGGATCGCACCTGCAACCGCAACATTGAGGGAATCGACTTGTCCTGAGATCGGTATCCTCACCATATGTTCGGCGGCATCTAACACAGCCTGGCGAGGACCTGCCCCTTCATTAGCCAAAACCAATGCAAACCCCCTATCGTCGGGTTTTGCCTTAAGACTTGGCGCTCCTGGATCCGCTACCCAAATCGGTACCCCTGCTTTGGTTATCTCACGAATAGCCTCCTCAGCCGCAGCATGAGCAACCGACAACCGAAAAACCGCACCTGCTGATGCACGCACAGTCTTTGGGGCCCATGTGTCCGCAGTCCCGTCCAATGTGATGACCGCGTCAACGGGGAATGCTGCAGCTGCCCGGATGAGTGTCCCCACATTCCCCGGGTCTTGAACGCCATCAAGCACCAAGTAGCAGCCACCAACTCGGAGGATATCCGGAAGCTCCATTTGCTGTTCTTTACAGACCATTAGGATACCCTGGGGATGCTTCGTATCCGCCAGCGCTGCTAATTCTTTCTCACTAACACTCGTAATATCCAGATTCTCCTTTCTGATATGCTCAGCTAATGCAAGTCCCGCGGTTGTAGATTCAATCCTTTCTGATGCCACCACAAATCGGACTTCTGCCTTGGCATCGATGGCTTCCTTCACAGCCCGCACACCCTCAACAAGGACGAGCCCTTCCCTTTTTCTCGACTTCCCATTCCTTAACCGACCTAGGAGTCGACGCTTCTGCTGGCTCAGATCCACTAAGCCCACCACTTTTTGTGAGCTTGGACTTCAACTGAACACCCATTTAGCTGATGACGCACTTATCTCCTCCTATCGCACTCACGATCGCCGGAAGTGACAGCGGTGGTGGTGCTGGTATTCAAGCGGATCTCAAAACGTTTTCCGCTTTTGAGGTATACGGTACGAGCGCTATCACTGCTGTGACAGCCCAAAACACTGTTGGCGTTAGGTCCATTCACGCCGTGCCCATAGCAATAGTACGAGCCCAAATAGATGCGGTCGTGACTGACCTCCGTCCTAATGCTTTGAAGACCGGGATGCTCACTAATGAGGGACTTGTATGCGAAGTTGCCACGGCGATACGTGAACATAGGCTCAACCGATATGTCATGGATCCGGTGATGGTCGCTTCGAGTGGAGACAGACTCTTGGATTCCGGCGCAGAGAAGTCACTGCTGAACGAGCTCCTTCCTCTTACAACTCTAATTACTCCAAACCTGCATGAGGCTGCCGTCTTGGTAGGTCAGCCGCTTAAGTCACTTAAGGATCTTCAAGCCGCAAGTCGAAACTTAGTGGAGCGGGGGGCGGGGGCGGCACTTATTAAGGGAGGGCACCTTGAAGGGGATGCCATAGATATTCTTTGGGATGGATCAGAAGAGCGTATCTGGCGACGACCGAAGATTAACACGACACGAACTCATGGGACCGGCTGCGCGCTCTCTGCTGCAATCACTGCGGGACTCGCTCACGGTGAAGACCTCGGCGACGCAGTTAACAGAGCGATCCAATTTGTTATCCGAGCAATTAGAACCGCGCCCCAGCTCGGTAGCGGTACGGCTCCGGTGAATCATTCAGCGGATGCCACTTGAAATCGAGCACTAATGCGAGAAACAAGCTGCTCGAGTATCCGATCAGAGGATCATCCCCGCGACCGTAGCTGTCATAAACGCGGCGATCGATCCAGCAATCATCGCGCGCAAACCCAATCGGGCTAGATCATGCCTCCGTGAAGGAGCAATACCACCGATCCCTCCTAGTTGCACTCCAATTGACATGAAATTTGCAAAGCCTGATAACGCGTAAATGGTGATAATGATCGACCGCGGTTCAAGATCGTTTTCGCCACCCAGTATCGCCGCTAATTGCAGGTACGCGTAGAACTCATTCAAAACCGTTTTTGCACCAATCAAAGATCCGACCATAGGAGCGTCAGCCCAGCTCACACCCATGAGCCACGCGAGTGGAGATAGAAGCCATCCTAGGATCCGCTCGAAGGTGAGTCCGTCGATACCTGCTAGACTACCTAACCCACCAAGCAGGCCGTTCATCATGTACACTAGAGCGACAAAAGCGAGCAGCATTGCTCCAACATTCAGCGCCAGAAAGAGTCCCTCCGACGCTCCTCGCGCTGCGGCATCAATCACGTTCACGTCCGAAGATTCGATGCTAACTTCAAGATTCTCAGATGTCTCCGGCTTACCATCCTCAGGATACATCAGCTTGGCAACAACTAGTGCGGCTGGTGCAGACATGACTGAGGCAGCGATAAGATGTCCCGCAATATCCGGAAAGTACGCCATAAGAAGGCCCACATACGCAGCAAGTACACCTCCTGCTACTGTGGCAAAGCCCCCAGTCATGACCACCATAAGCTCCGACATTGTCATCTTCTCGACGAATGGCTTGATAAGGAGGGGCGCCTCAGTCTGACCTATGAAGATGTTCCCCGCTACGCACATAGTTTCGGCACCAGAGGTTCCCATAGTACGCTGCATCACGAACGCCATACCCCTCACGGCTAGCTGCATGATGCCAAGGTGATAGAGGACCGTCATCAGAGATGAGAAAAAGATGATAGTGGGCAAAACATTGAACGCGAAAAACGCCCCTGTGTTCGCTACCTGACCGGGCATTTCTGAGAACTCACCCTGCCCCACAGTCCCAACTCCCACTGGCACATTTTCGTACACTAAGTTCCCGAAAATGAAGCTGGCACCGTCAACAGTGAAACTGAGAAGCGCAACCATTACGCTATTAATCACATCGAAAAGATCAGCCCCGATATCCGTTCTTAAGATGAAGAACGCAAATAGGATCTGGAGAGAAATACCCCATATCACGATTCGCCAAACCACATTTTTTCGGTCAACACTCAGCCCCCAGGCAATAGCTACAAGGAAGGCAAGGCCCAGGATTGACCGTAGACGTTCTACTAGAGGTAAGCTGAGGGATCCCTCCGGAACAGAAATCTGGTTCACGGCCCGGGAAGCTGTCTGCATCATCGAAGAAGGATAGGGAGCAATCTCAGCTCCCATACTTTGCCACGCACCCGTCAAAATCAGAGTCACTGCTGTTACCCAGAGGACGGCAACGGCTGGCCCTGGTGCCTTCATTCGGGTGATCATCTCCTCGGATAAGCGTAAACCAGACCCAATATCATTGGAACAACACCGAACCAACAACAACCAACGCAGAGAGATCATGGTTTGCCATCACACGATCTCGTACGGCAACTCCTTCCCAGCTTTAATCATCCCAGACGACAACAAGGGTGCCATTATGGCAGTTATCCGCCGTAAACCCGGCCAAACCGGCGTGTAATTGCAGGAGTTTTACGGCATAGCTATTGCACTAGCAGACCTGAGATAGAACAACGCCTACCAGCGGATATTGAGGAGAATATGAGCAAAGTTATTGGGATTGATCTAGGTACAACCAACTCTGTCGTCGCAGTTATGGAGGGCGGTGAGCCGGTGGTCATTCCGAACTCAGAAGGTGGGCGGACAACTCCATCGGTGGTGGCATTTACGAAAGAGGGTGAGCGTTTGGTAGGTCAGGTAGCACGCCGCCAGGCAATCACAAATCCTGAAAACACGGTTTTTTCAATCAAGCGGTTCATGGGCCGAAAGCATAGTGAGGTCTCCGAGGAAGAGAAGCTCGTTCCTTACAAGGTCGGTCATGACTCTAGCGGCAGGGTGCAAGTCACGATTCCGAACGCAGAAAACAAAGCCTTCAGTCCACCTGAAATCAGTGTCATGGTCCTTCAGAAAATGCGACAGACCGCTGAGGACTACCTGGGAACTAAGGTGAGCCAAGCCGTAGTGACAGTCCCTGCATACTTCAATGATGACCAAAGGCAAGCCACGAAAGACGCCGGAAAGATCGCCGGTTTGGAAGTGCTCCGAATTGTGAACGAGCCTACGGCTGCCGCCTTAGCGTACGGTTTAGAGAAGCAAGTTGAAGAGAAAATTGCCGTTTTTGACCTAGGTGGAGGTACTTATGATATCTCGATTTTAGAGTTGGGTGACGGAGTATTCGAGGTCAAGTCGACAAATGGTGATACACACCTAGGGGGTGATGATTACGACCAGAGAATCATCACCTGGCTCGTGGATGAGTTTAAGCGTGATCAAGGAATCGACTTGTCTCAAGATCCAATGGCTCTTCAGCGACTGAAAGAAGCTGGAGAAAAAGCGAAAATGGAACTCTCAACGACTATGTCGTCAGACATAAATCTTCCATTTATCACAGCAACCCAAGATGGTCCTAAGCACCTAAACTACACGCTCTCAAGGGCTAGGTTTGAGCAGCTCGTTGAGGATCTTAACCAGCGCACGATTGAGCCGATGAAGAAGGCACTAGCGGATGCTGGTCTGACAACAAACGACATCGATGAAGTGATTCTCGTCGGAGGATCAACCCGTATCCCGAAGGTCCAGGAAATTGTTAAGGACTTCTTCGGGAAGGAACCTCACCGGGGTGTGAACCCGGACGAAGTCGTAGCAGTAGGTGCTGCGATACAGGGTGGTATACTTGCTGGGGAGGTCACAGACGTCCTCCTGCTCGATGTAACACCGCTGTCTCTAGGTATTGAGACGCTTGGAGGGATCCGGACGACCCTCATTGAGCGAAACACCACTATTCCAACCAAAAAAGCGGAAGTCTTCTCCACTGCGGAGGATAATCAGACAATAGTCGAGATCCACGTGCTCCAAGGTGAACGGAACATGGCCATCGACAATAAAACGATCGGCAAATTCCAACTCACCGGTATTCCACCAGCACCGAGAGGGATGCCTCAAGTGGAAGTCACTTTTGACATCGATGCGAATGGGATCCTGAACGTATCCGCTAAGGATCGTGCTACTGGTAAAGAACAGGAAATACAGATTGAAGCATCGAGTGGGTTATCCGATGCCGAAATTGATCGGATGGTGCAGGACGCCGAGGCACACGCTTCCGAAGACGAAGAGAACCGAGAGAAGGTGGAGGCTCGTAATCAACTCGACTCCCTTGTCTACCAGGTCGAAAAAGATACGGATGAGTGGGGCGATAAGGTTGATGAGGCGACGAAGAATCGTCTTGAATCAGCACTTGAGCAGGCCAAGGAAGCTCTTAAGGGAGATAATACCGACACACTTAGCACTGCACGGGATGAGCTGATGCAGGCATTCAGCACAGCTGGACAAGAGATGTACCAAGCTCAAGCTTCCGAAGCTGGGGGTGAAGAAGCAAATCCAGAGGAAGGAAGCACAGGCGAAACCCAGGCTGGTACCGATGAAGATGTGATCGAAGCTGATTATGAAATCGTGGAGGAGGAGGACTGAGCCACAATACCTTACATGGAAGCCATAAGACCTCAGAGGTAAAGAGTTAGCGGAACCAGAGAGTTCAACATTTCCTAAGGAGTCTGGAAATTGGATCTACCTAAGGTCTTTATGTGTAGTTATGCCATCCGGTTTGCTCAGGCGGGCCTTTGTAACACTGAAAATTGATTTGGGAAGGAGCTAAGATGTACGATCCCCTTCGAGCGAAGGTTAAGGTGGTGTTTTATAGCGCTATCGCCTTCCTGTTCGGACTCTTTATTACCAGCGGGCTCGGATGGACGAGTAAGTCATATGCGATGCCCCTTATTGAAGAGACAGCGCAAATATCCCCGGAAGCAGTTAAGCCGGCACTAGATCTCAGCCAAGCATTCACAAATCTTGCGGATGCGGTTACACCAGCAGTGGTGCGGATAGAAGCTCGTAGGCCTGTGACAGCTGCTAACCAGGAAATTCCTGATGCATTCCGCCGCTTCTTTGATGCGCCAGAAGGGCAAAACCAACCTCCATCGCAGGGGCAAATCGCCGGAGGCAGCGGATTTGTGGTCTCTGCAGACGGATATATTCTTACCAACAACCATGTCGTCGAAGGAGCGGACGAGGTTACGGTTTACTTTCCTGACCGACGCTATTTCGATGCAGAAATTATCGGAACTGACCCTTTCACTGATGTAGCTCTCATAAAGGTCAACGCCGGAGAAGCTCTTCCAGCACTTCCTTTTGGTAATTCTGACAACGTAAAGGTCGGAGAGTGGATCCTCGCAATTGGTAACCCTGGATTTGGTAATTCTGCGGCTCTTGATTTCACTGTCACGGCTGGGATCATCAGCGCACGTGGTCGGCCACTGCAACTCCTTCAGAACGAACTGCGCTCCGACCCAAGATTCGGCGATCAAGCTTCCCGCTGGGCGATTGAAGATTTCCTTCAAACCGACGCGGTTATCAACCCAGGAAATTCGGGTGGACCGATGGTCAACCTCAACGGTCAAGCAGTGGGCATCAATTCCGCAATCGCCTCTACGACTGGAGCTTACCAGGGATACGGATTCGCTATCCCGATCAATCTTGCCCGCCGTGTGATGGAAGATCTGGTTGAGTATGGTTATGTGAAGCGACCAAGAATCGGCGTGGAAATTATCACAGCCACGGCAGAAGACGCTGAGGTATACGGACTACCTTCCATCTCCGGAATCCTAGTTCAGGCAGTAGACCCAGAAGGACCAGCCAGCGGAAACCTTGAACCTGAGGATGTAATCGTAGCCCTGGATGGTAAATCAGTCGGTTACGTCGCGGAGTTGCAGGCACAAATTGCTCAGCGCCGACCTGGTGACCGAGTCCGCCTCACCGTTTATCGGGATGGCGGTCCCATAGACGTGGCCATTCAACTTGATGAAGCTCCCATCAATAGTTCACCCGCCAGCGTTTCAGAGCGGACCATCCACTCCGAAGAACGCTTGGGTATCAATGTGGAAGAACTCGACCAAGAACTCGCAACTGAATTAAGGTTCCCTGAAGCCGGGGGTGTCGTGCTGACTCAGGTTACACGAGGAAGCCCGGCTCAGCGGAGAGGGGTGGGGCAATATGTGGGGAACAAGTTGATTCGGGTGAACGCTGCAGACATCGCTACGCCCGAAGATGTACGGGATGCACTCGATGTGGTCCAAGGAGGTGAAATCGTCTCACTCCACTTTGAGAACCAGGATGGAACGGGACGTGTGGTCAATGTTCGCATGCCCAGTTGAAGAGTTACCGTAGCGAGATAAGTGCGGGCGCCAGAGGCGCCCGCACTCCTTGCTTTTTGTAAGCCCCTTTTCGAGATGATAGAAACCCCTCCGTTGAACGATCCCTAGAACCGGTTTTATCTTCTCTTTCGCCTGCGAAAGTGGCGGAATTGGCAGACGCGCGGGATTTAGGATCCCGTGGCCTTAGGCCGTGGGGGTTCGAGTCCCCCCTTTCGCACTCTGCCACCTAATGAATTTACCGTAAAGACCTATGAGCGTAGACGCTTCCAGCCTTGAGATCTCCGTGGAGGAGAAAGAAAACTGGCGCCTTAGTATGGAGGTTACAGTTCCGGCAGATGTTGTGCGCAAGGAGGAAGTACGTGCTGCTGAAAAACTCGCTTCCCGTGCACGACTTAAGGGCTTTAGAAAGGGCCGAGTTCCGAGACAACTGATCGAGTCCAGATTTGGGGGATCCTTACGACAGGAAGCTTTGGACAACTTAGTGGGCGAAGCATACAAGAAGGCACTGGCCTTAAAGGAGCTCCGTCCAATAAGTGAAGGCGAGATCCAGAACATCAATTATCGGCCAGAGGAGGACCTGGTATTTTCGATCGTTTTTGACGTTCACCCGGAAATAGAGATCAGCCGTCTCGGGGGATTTGCTGTCGAGCGACCAGTTACTGAGGTCACTAACGAGCAC
>DCAZ01000042.1:0-15047 GCA_002313925.1 Gemmatimonadales bacterium UBA1120 | reverse complement strand
AACAGGTTCTCCGGAAGACGGCAATCTCGTCTCTGTCAACATCAGAAGATTGGATGGTGATCAATCAGATGAAGGCCGGGAATACGAGTTCATCTTAGGCCAGGGAGACGCACTTCCTGACATTGAAGTAGCAATCAAAGGTCTTGAATTAAATGAGAAAGGAGAGTTTGACATCTCCTTTCCCGATGATTTTCCCGACGAGGACCGCCGAGGAGATCTAGAGCGTATCGAGCTTACGTTTTTGGGCCGCAAAGAATTAGAACTGCCCGAATTAGGGGATGATCTTGCCAAACAGGCTGGTGAATTCGAAACGCTGGATGATCTGAAGGCAGGTGTACACGATGACCTACAGAAAGAAGCTGGCAATCAGGCTGAAGCGGTAGTGAGAGGTCGTCTACTCGATCTTTTGGTCGAGGCCAATCCTTTTGATATTCCAGTGTCAATGGTTGACCGCTATATAGACGGAGTTATTGGCGAAGAGTCGAAGAACTTAGAGCCTGACAAACTCAAGGATGTACAAGATTCAATTCGACCAGAAGCTGAGAAAGCTGTGAAGCGTATTCTTATCTTAGAAAAGATCGCTGAAACTCAGTCGTTAACGGCAACCGACGAAGAAGTCGATGCTCGAATCACAGAAATCGCAGAAGCTAATGATAGCACAACGGAAAACATTTACGCGACCCTTCAAAAGTCAGGTCAGCTCGAAATGCTCAAACGAGAGCTCACCGAGAAAAAGATTTTTTCATTCATAGAGAAACAGTCAGAAATTACCGACGGTACAGCAGCCTAGAGACACTGTCAGAGAGAAAAACCATGTCTATATACCCTCCCTATGTGATTGAGCGGACCAGCCGGGGCGAACGCAGTTACGACATCTTTAGTCGTCTACTCATGGACCGAATTATTTTTCTGGGTAGTGGCATTGATGACAATGTGGCCAATATCATCGTGGCCCAACTGCTTTTTCTAGATGCTGAGGACCCGGAACGTGACATCTTCATGTACATCAACTCGCCAGGAGGGGGCGTTTATGCAGGGATGGCAATCTATGACACAATGCAGCACCTGCGCGCGCCCGTTTCGACGTTCTGCGTAGGAATGGCCGCTTCCATGGGAGCAATACTTTTGGCAGCTGGCGCCAAAGGGAAACGCAGTGCACTGCCAAACTCCCGTATCATGATTCATCAACCTTCAGGAGGATCCCAGGGCACAGCTGCAGACATAGAAATCGCGGCAAAAGAAATTTTGCATATTCGTGAGAGGCTGAATCTTCTGATTGCAAAACATACTGGACAACCGGTAGAAACGATCCAGGAAGATGCAGATCGGGATCGCTTCATGAGCCCCAAGGAAGCAGTTGAGTATGGGCTCATTGACCACGTCTTAGAAGGTCCCGTTCAAACAACAACTGTTAAATCCTCGGACTCATAAAGTAGCGAATGAAGATTCTTACGAGGTCAGATTCTGAGAGGTGCGTAGCCAATGACAAGTGATAAGGACCTTCGCTGTAGTTTCTGCAGTAAAGACAAAGAAACCGTTAAGAAGTTTATCAGTGGGCCAAACGTCTATATCTGTAACGAGTGTATTTCACTTTGTAACGAAATACTGGCTGAAGAAGACGAGCACGCGACTAACGAGCAAGCAGTTCCTAGCCCAACTCCCGAAGAAATTAAATCTAAGTTGGACCAATACGTTATCGGTCAGGAAGCTGCTAAGAAATCTCTAGCAGTCTCGGTCTACAATCATTATAACCGAGTGAATCATCATGGTGTGCTCGATGAGGTTGAGATCGATAAAGCAAATATCCTGCTTATCGGACCAACAGGGGTAGGGAAAACATTACTTGCGCAGACACTTGCCCGAATGCTCCATGTCCCGTTCACGATCGCAGATGCAACGACACTGACTGAAGCAGGTTATGTCGGTGAGGATGTGGAAAACATCCTCGTGCGACTCCTCCAAGCAGCCGACTTTAATATTCCAGAGTGTGAGCGGGGTATCGTCTACATCGATGAGATGGACAAGATCGCCCGCAAATCCGAAAACCCATCAATTACCCGAGACGTCTCTGGGGAGGGTGTCCAGCAAGCACTTCTAAAGATACTCGAGGGCACTATAGCATCAGTGCCTCCACAGGGAGGCCGGAAGCATCCGCAACAGGAATATATTCAGGTGAATACCCGGAACATCCTCTTTATCTGTGGAGGTGCATTCGACGGGCTTGAGAAGATCGTTGAAGCGCGTCTGGGGAAGAGGCAGATCGGCTTCACAGGTGAAGAGCTTGAAAAGACAGATGATGACAACATCATGCGTTGGGTCGAGCCAGAGGATCTGCAGCGGTACGGGTTGATCCCAGAATTGGTTGGACGGCTCCCAGTAAGTGTGCAGTTGGAAGAACTTGATGAGCAAGATCTCGAACGCATCCTCGAAGAACCCAAGAACGCGCTGGTAAAGCAATACCAAAAGATGTTCGAACTCGAAGGCGTTGGTCTTACTTTTGACCGAAAGGCGATCAAGGCCATTTCACGCAAGGCGTTAGAGCGAGGCACAGGGGCCAGGGGCCTCCGCTCAATCATTGAAGGTATTATGCGGGACTTGATGTTTGAGATCCCATCACGGACAGATGTTAGCGAAGTAGTCATTACCTCGGAATGTGTTGAACAGGGCACAGCTCCGCTTCTATTACTAAACGCTGAGGAACAAAAACTAGAAGCGTAGTGCCAGGAAGAACTGCAAATCCATCTCAAGAGCCATTTGGCAGCTGGACCTTGAGAAAAAAATCGTCGCCTAGACGACGATTATCTGATGCCGAAACATCCCCTCGGTGCGTCTCTGTTGTGAGCGCGACCGAATGTGTACGATAGGCCCGAAACAAACCCTCTCGCGCACTCGAGTCAAAGAATGGCAAAGCTCATCCGGGCTGAAGATCAAATTGAGGTGCCTGACCGTCTACCGGTAATCGCGCTTCGAGACCTCGTCTTCTTCCCTTATTCCGTTCTACCTCTACTCATAGGACGCAGTCGCTCTGTCACAGCCCTTGAGGAAGCAGGATTAGACAAAGATCTAGTCCTCCTCGTTACCCAACGGGACTCGGAAATCGATGATCCCGGAAGTGGAGATCTATTTCGCATAGGAACAATCGCTCGAATCATCCAGGTCACACCTCTACCAGATGGAACTTCGCGGGTAATGCTAGAAGGAGTCGGACGTGCTCGGATCCGGAGGCTCACAACCAAGACCAAGGCTCTACGAGCCACTGTCGAACTATTAACCGCTCACGAAGCAGAGTTAGATGGTGAAGTGCCAGCGAACGCTCTATCACTCACTCAGACCGTAGCAAGTCTCTACTCAGAATATACTCGTCTCCACAAAAGGATTCCTGAAGAGCTTTCTGGGATTCTCTCTGCCGAGGGAGACCGTGTCCGATTCATTCACCTGGTCGCCGGACACCTTATCTTGCCCGCGCTGGACAAACAGGAACTGTTGGAAACCATAGATCCGATCGAGCAATTGGAGATCTTACGCCAATTGCTAACACGCGAACTTGAGATCATGCGTATCGAGGCGAAGCTCGACCGGCAAATTCAACTTCAGTTGAAAGAAGAAAAAACACCTAATCTTGTTCTTGGCCTTGGGGGAATCCGGAAGGACTCGTCACAGGAAGACTTAGACGAGTGGAAGGAGATCGGACAAGCTATTCATGACGCCAATCTTCCTCCTCATGCTCTGGACCTGGCAAATAAGGAATTGGGCCGTCTGAAGAAGTTGAATCCCGTTGCTCCAGAAGCGGCCGTCATTCGAACACACCTTGATTGGATTGTCGAGCTTCCATGGATTGTGCGATCCCAAGACAATTTATCAGTAGAACATGCCTCACAAATCCTTGATTCCGATCACTTTGGTTTAATCGAAGTGAAAGAGCGGATTCTCGATCACGTTGCAGTGCTGTCCCTAGTGCGTGAGATGCGTGGACCAATTCTCTGTCTGATTGGACCTCCAGGGGTAGGTAAGACCTCGCTAGGCCGAAGCATTGCTCTCGCTTTAGGGCGAGAATTCGTGAGAGTAAGCCTCGGTGGTATCAGGGATGAAGCCGAGATTAGAGGGCACCGGCGCACCTACGTTGGCGCATTACCAGGACGAATAATCCAAGGCATGCGCCGAAGTGGTACAGTTAATCCAGTTTTCCTGCTTGACGAGGTAGATAAGCTAGCCAGGGATTTCCACGGAGACCCCGGTGCAGCTCTCCTGGAGGTACTGGATCCGGAGCAAAATGCGAACTTCACAGACCATTATCTTGAACTTGATTACGATCTCTCCGACGTCCTCTTCATAGCAACGGCCAACACACTCCAAGACATCCCGGAGCCACTGCGCGACCGCATGGAAGTGATGCGGCTTCCAGGCTATCTAGATACGGAGAAACGAGAGATCGCGATGCGTTTCCTTTGGCCAAAGCAGATCAAGCGTCACGGACTGAGCGTGGAGGAGATTGTCCTATCTCCTGCAGCAGTACATGATGTGATCGAACGATATACCCGTGAAGCTGGCGTTAGAGAGCTCGAGAGGCGGTTATCACGGATTGCTCGGAAACTAGCCCGATCTGTAGCAGATGGCCGCAAGATTTCCAACATATTAGAGCCTCAGAACCTCAAGGAACTGCTTGGCCCTCGTCCCTATGCTCCTCCTGATCGAGACGAGAACAGTGACCGGATCGGTATTGCTAATGGCCTTGCTTGGACGGCTGCAGGAGGTGCTGTCCTAGATGTCGAGGTAGCTGTGGTTATGGGAACTGGTAACCTCAGGCTCACGGGCACTCTCGGTGAAGTCATGAAGGAATCCGCTCACGCTGCGGTCACATACGCCCGTTCACGCTCTTCTCTCCTTAACCTCGACCCCCAGTTCCACGAGAAAATTGATGTTCATATCCACATTCCAGAAGGTGCGACCCCGAAAGATGGTCCTTCCGCGGGAATTACAATCGCTGTCGCACTAATCTCAGCCTTGATTGAAAAACCGACACGTGCGGATGTTGCTATGACTGGAGAAATCACCCTCCGGGGTCGCGTACTCTCGGTCGGGGGTCTCAAAGAAAAGGCTGTCGCAGCACTTAGGGGAGGCATACGCCGAGTGGTACTTCCTGCTGCAAATGCACCCGATCTCGAACTTCTACCGGAGGAGGTTCACGCGGGGGTGGTATTTGAGCTAGTCAATACGATGGACGAAGTGATGGATGCTGTTTTAGTTGAAAGTCCAATTAATCAAAGAACACAGGTAGCTACCCCTGGGCTCGGGTTGCCGTATTCACACGGATGAAGATTCGAACTGTTGAGTATTCAGGAACACTAGCTAAGCCCGGAGGGGAAATTCCTGGCACGCTTCCTCAGATTGCTTTCTTGGGTCGATCGAACGTTGGAAAGTCTTCCTTAATCAATACACTTCTCAAAAGGACTCGCAGCAAGTTAGCTCATGTGTCTGCAACCCCTGGAAAGACAAAAACCATCAATTTTTTTCTGGTAAATAAGCGCTTCTTTCTGGTTGATCTGCCTGGTTATGGCTATGCCCGAGCACCGAAGCCTATGCGAGATTCCTGGATAGAACTGATAGACTGGTATCTAAGAGAGACCAACTACCTTAAGGGGTTGGTGCACTTAATAGATGCTCGGAGAAAGCCAACAAAACATGACTTGGAGATGGCATCATACCTTTCTAAGCTAGGTATCCCTGCTGTAGCCGTACTCACAAAAATGGACAAGCTAAAGAAAAGCCAGTGTCTTCCTGCCGTCGAATGTGCTTGTGAAGAGTTGGGTTTTGATGAAGACCAGATGGTCCCTTTTTCTTCAAAAACTGGAGTGGGTCGTAAAGCTTTACTTAAAGCTCTGGACGATCTAGTAACGGAAGCCGAGGCAACTTAAACCTACTGCGTCAATCACTTATCGATAAATATCGAGTACAAGGTTCGGGTGAGGTCATCCATCTAATTCGTACTTAGAAATCTTCCTGTAGAGAGTCCTTTCCCCAATCCCTAAGAGCTTAGCAGCCTTCCGGCGATTCCCTCCTACCGAAGATAGTACGGCTGAAATCGTTTGACGTTCTACGTCTTCCATAGTCATTCCAGGTCGAAACACGACAGGTTCATCAAGTGGAGAGCTTAGCTTCCATCCAGAATCTGCGACGGGAAATTCCTCGGAGACTTCAATGCCCGGCTGTGAAGTTGAGGATCCAATTTCTATGACTGAATCAATCGGTTTATCACCAGATACAGATCCCACTGTACCTATGATGGTTTTACCATTGGTCGTAAGACCTTCGCCGCGCCGATAAGCCTCGAACTCTCTTCTTAGATCATCCATATCGAGGCGAAGATCTACCAACGTTCGGAATACGAACTCGAGTTCCGGTTTCAGATGCTTTTGGACTTCGCCTGAATGCACAGTTTGATCGATCAAAGCGGGCAAGAGGGCTTGCCCTCCACCTGCGCGAACATCCTCAGGAATATCTTCGGGCCGTATCACTCGGCCTGGAGATAGAACAACCATGGATTCAACCAGATTCTTGAGTTCTCGGACATTACCTGGCCACGAGTAATTTACGAGAATCTCCATCGCATCTGAGGAGATACCGTGGAAGTCACGATCATGCCTATTAGAAGCTTCTAGCACGAATGTTTCTACAAGAGTGGGGACATCCGCCTTCCGGTCACGGAGCGCTGGAAGGGTTATAGAGAGGACATTTAGGCGAAAGTAAAGATCTCTTCGGAATCCACCGAGAGATACCAGTCTCCGGAGGTCCTGATTTGTGGCGGCAACGATTCGAACATCAACCTTGATACTCTTTTCGCCACCAACTTTATGAAACTCTTTCTGTTCAAGCACCCGGAGGATTTTGGTCTGCGTTGACGAAGCCATATCACCGATCTCGTCCAGAAATATTGTCCCACCATTCGATATTTCAAACAGTCCTCGACGGGAAGCAATCGCACCGGTAAAAGCCCCTTTCTCGTGTCCGAACAACTCTGATTCCAGCAGTGTATCTGAAAGCGCGGCGACATTAACTGCTATAAAGGGTTCATGCCGACGTGGTGAGAGCGCATGAATTCCTCGTGCGACCAGCTCTTTTCCCGTCCCCGATTCTCCGGTAACAAGCACGGTAGATTCAACCGGTGCGATTTGTACTACTCGTTCGAGCGCTTCGATCATCGCATCCGTCTCACCAACAATACCGGTTAAACGCTGAAGGCGCCGGCGCTCAATGAGACGGCTCCCGAGAAGAATCACGTCACTAATCAATGAAGGATTATCAAATACTTCATCAACATCCTGACTCATCTCTGCGATCAATGGCTGCGAACTGATTATGAAAACAGGTATGTGGAGCTTGTCACGGGCCTGAATAACTAAGGAACTTTGTCCTTGTTCAGCCCCTCCAGTCAGTACGAGTAGAACGGCGCCTTCCTCGGCTGATAGCTCTTCGTCAGGTGTGACTAGGTCAGTGGAATAACCGGAAGACTTGAAACCATCGCGCAGAAGACCAGCGGTTGACAGGTCATGGGTCGAAATCAGTACTTGATCCTCATTCACGACAGATCTCCCTGCTCATCGTGAGGCACGCGCTCATTTCTAAGTAGCTCTGCGGCGTGAGCAAGCAGCGGTTCAAGCACCGACAGACCATCCTTTACTCCCCCTGGACTCCCGGGAAGGTTCACAATGAGTGTCTGGCCACGGGTTCCACACACACCTCGTGAAAGCACTGAAAAGAGTGTGCTCTCGCGACCTACTCTCCGTATCTCCTCGGCTATCCCAGGAGCCTCACGGTCTAGCACAGCACGTGTCGCTTCAGGGGTGACATCACGCATGGTCAGCCCGGTTCCTCCAGTGGTCACTAGCAGATCAAGATCCAATTCATCCACCCAAGAGATCAGTATCCGTGTGATTGCTGAAGTCTCATCAGGAACTACTTCACGCGCTGCCACCTGATACTCGTGGGTCCCGCACCACTCCGTGATTAGTGACCCACTGCGATCTTCGCGTTGGCCACTGGCACATCCGTCACTGACGGTCAGGATTCCGATACGCATAGACTAGGGTAATCAAAGGCTTTAGCGCCTGATTGAACTATCTGTATAGAACGGAGGACGCTGTACATGGACCTCTGCCGGGCGGCCGCGTACATCGACTTGAAGAACAGTGTCGACCTTGGCCAGTTCCGATGGCACGTAACCCAAAGCAATCCCCGCACCAAGAGATGGGCTCATGGTACCGCTGGTAATCCGGCCCACAGCTTCGCCGTTCGACAAAATCGGGTACCCAGGACGTGGGAAAGCCCTTCCTTCGACTCTCATACCAACCAATCGACGGGCTACTCCATTCTCTTTTTGCGCCGCAAGAGCATCCCTGCCCACAAAATCACCTTTATCTAGCTTCGTAATCCACCCGAGTCCGGACTCAAGTGTCGTATGATTTTCATCTAGATCATTACCGTATAAGGAATAGCCCATCTCAAGTCGCAGTGAATCTCGCGCACCTAATCCTGCTGGTACTAGGCCTTGAGGGGAACCAGCAAGGAGGAGCGCATCCCACACTTGCGGAGCATCTTCAGCGGCGGTGTAAAGCTCAAAGCCATCCTCTCCGGTATAACCCGTTCCACTAACTATAGCCGGGACGTTGGCAACCTCTCCTTCAGAGAAGCGATAGTACTCTATTGAATCGACATCAGGATTAGTAAGGGGCTGCAGAATTTCCCTTGCAGCTGGGCCTTGAAGTGCTATAAGAGCGGTTGCCTCTGAAGCATCCTCAAGCTCTACGTCAAAAGTGTCTGCGCGCTGCTGAATCCACTCCAGATCCTTTGCCCGATTGGCAGCGTTCACCACCAGCATGAACCGATCAGCAAAACGATAGATCAAGAGATCATCGATAATGCCGCCCGATTCGAGACACATAGCAGAGTACTGTGCTTGTCCAATTTCGATTTTCAATGCGTCGTTTACTGTAATGTACTGAACAAGGTCCAAAGCTTGTGGGCCTCGGATGATAAACTCACCCATGTGAGAGACATCGAAGAGACCCGCTGTTTCTCTAACTGCGGTATGCTCTGCGATTATTCCAGTTTGGTACTGCACTGGCATTTCAAATCCTGCAAATGGGACGATCTTCCCACTCGCAGCCACATGCCGGTCGTAGAGGGGTGTACGCTTCAATGGACTGTTCATCCGAGGAGTTCCAAGAGAATCGCCTTCTGGGCATGAAGCCGATTTTCCGCCTCGTTAAAGATCCTGGACTGTGTTCCGTCAATGACTGAACTACTCACCTCTTCTCCTCTATGAGCAGGCAAGCAGTGGAGAAAAATTGCATCCGGAATCGCTTGTTCCATCAGAGCGTCATCGACCGAGAAGCCAGCAAATGCTTCCATCCGTTCTCGAGCCTCCTCTTCTTGCCCCATCGAAGCCCACACATCTGTCGTTACAACATCCGCCCCCTGAACGGCTTCAAAAGGGTCTCTTGTAAGGAGGATGTCGGCCATTTCCTCGGCACGTTTAAAGATCGAAGGGTCCGGATCGTAACCCTCGGGACAAGCCAAACGAACTGAAAATCCTAGTCGGTACGCAGCATTCAACCAAGAGTTTGCCATGTTGTTTCCGTCACCAATCCAAGCGACAGTTCGCTCTGGATAGTTCGGACCAAATTCCTCAGCAACAGTCTGCAAGTCTGCGACCACCTGACAAGGGTGCAACAAATCTGTGAGACCGTTTATTACCGGTACCGAAGAATGCCGAGATAGCTCTTCCACTTCTTCGTGGCCAAACGTACGGATCATGATACCGTCAACGTAGCGCGATAAAACTTTGGCCGTATCGTGAATCGGCTCTCCCCGTCCGATCTGGCTGTCACGATCAAAGATAAAAAGCGCATGGCCACCCAACTGAGTCATGCCAACTTCAAATGAAATCCTGGTCCGAGTTGAACTCTTACGGAAAATCATTGCCAAACTCTTGCCAGTCAGTTGGCTAGGGTCTTCACCCACTTTCAGTCTACGGGCTCGGTTGAGGAGTTCTATTAACTCATCAGAGCTGAAGTCCGCGATCGACAAAAAATCTCGCTTATGCATAACGAAGCTCATAAAACATACCTAAAGGATGTAGCGGCTAAGGTCTTCGTTGGTCGCTACTTTTTCGAGTCGCTCTTGCACAAAGGCCTGGTCAACAAGGATCGACTCTATCCCAGATTCGGGAAGCTTGAATAGCACATCCTCTAGCAGAGTTGTCATCACAGTTTGTAATCGGCGGGCACCAATGTTTTCCATGCGGTCGTTCAGTTGCATCGCGATATGTGCAATCTCAGCTACTCCATCATCACTGAACTCAATCGATGACCCCTCTGTCTCGATCATAGCCCGGTACTGCTCCAGAAGAGCATTCTTGGGCTCCTTCAGGATGCGAACAAAGTCTTTTTCAACCAGGGTCTGCAGTTCGACCCTAATCGGAAAGCGGCCTTGGAGCTCAGGGATAAGGTCCGATGGTTTTGCCACGTGGAAGGCACCCGCGGCTATAAAAAGGATATGATCTGTTCGTACCAAACCGTACTTGGTCGTGACAGTCGACCCTTCCACGATCGGTAGGAGATCCCGTTGCACCCCTTCGCGACTAACATCTGGGCCCTGGCCGCTGCGCGCGCCTACAACCTTATCGATCTCATCTAGAAAGACGATACCCATCTCTTCCGCCCTGTAGAGGGCTTCATTCACAACCTCATCCATATCAACGAGCTTGTCGAGCTCGTCTTGGATAAGAATCCGACGTGCTTCTGCAACCGTAACGACTCTGCTCTTTGTGCGCTTGGGGAGCATGTCTTGAAGCATCTCAGTAAAACTATGATCGAGTCCCTCACCAGCCCCGCCCATCGGGATCATCATCCCCTCTATGTTGGCAGATTGGCTAACGTCAACTTCGATCTCACGTTCATCTAACTTCCCATCAAGGAGAAGCTGCCGAAGCTTTTCACGAGTCCGCTGCCTCCGGTCTTGGATCCCTTCTCCTTCCTCTTCCGAAACTCCCGCTGGTCCTGCAACAAAGATGTGAGGACCTTCTCCATTAGTTTCTTCTGCCTGATCCGGATTCAAGGCTGGTAGCAGGAGATCAAGGATTCGATCATCTACACGCTTTTCAGCGACTTCCTGCATCTCATACTCCCGGTTTGCCCGGACGAGATTTACCGAGATATCCACCAGGTCACGTATCATCGATTCTACGTCGCGGCCGACGTAGCCAACTTCCGTAAATTTAGAGGCTTCCACCTTAAGGAAAGGCGCATTAGCTAGTCGTGCTAATCGTCGAGCAATCTCGGTTTTTCCAACGCCGGTTGTACCTATGAGAATCATGTTACTGGGGGCGATCTCCTGCCTCATCTCATCCTCGACCTGCTGCCGACGCCATCGATTGCGGAGTACTATGGCGACTGCCTTCTTGGCGTCATCTTGGCCAACGATGTACTTATCCAGTTCGGATACAATTTGCCTTGGAGTCAGCTCATCAAGCCACATCGAATCCTTGGACTCGTTTTCCATTATTGTGGATGTGGCTTTGTCTTGCTGCTCAAGCACCTTGCTCGTCATACTGTTTCTCCCGCGTCAACACCCAGCTCGTGTACGACGATCTCACTATTCGTATAAATACAAATCTCCGATGAAATTTCGAGAGCACGCTGAACCACACCCTGTGCATCAAGATCAGAGGAATCCTTGAGGGCACGTGCCGCTGCTAACGCATAGGAACCACCGGACCCAATAGCTAGAATCCCATCGTCGGGCTCAATAACGTCTCCCGTGCCGCTGACTAGAAACAAGTGATTTTTATCAGCCACTGCCAAGAGAGCATCGAGACGACGCAGATACCGGTCCATTCTCCAGTCTTTTGCGAGTTCGACTACTGCCTTGGGCATATTTGCAGGGAAGCGTTCAAGCTTTTCCTCAAGTTTCTCGAACAAAGTGAAGGCATCTGCTACAGCGCCTGCGAACCCAGTTAGAATCGTACCATCTTTAACCGCCCGGACCTTTCGTGCCCTGCCCTTAACAACTGTGTCACCCATAGTGACTTGCCCATCTCCACCCATAGCTGTACGGCCATCCTTCCGAACAGCGAGCACCGTAGTGGCATGAACAGACGGAAGAGTCATAGAAGAGATCTCCGGCTAACGTTGGATCGGGGATGTTACCCATAAGCAACTACAAGTTTCAATGCCCCGATTTGTTACGAGGGGCTAATCTAACTTCAGTAGTGCCAAAATGGCAGACTTAGCCGTGCTCTCTACTTACTTCGAGGGTGGGCGGCCCTATAGACTTTTTGTAAACGCTCTTTAGTTGTATGCGTGTAAATCTGGGTCGTTGAAAGCGACACGTGCCCGAGAAGCTCCTTTACCGCAAGAAGATCGGCGCCCGCATCCAATAGATGCGTCGCGAATGAATGCCGTAGTGCATGAGAAGAGAGTCCACGGGAGCCAGCCGCCACTTCAAAACACTTGGAAACAGCAGCTTGGATCGAGCGTCGTGAAAGCCTCCCGCCCCTAGCATTCACAAGGAGTGCATCTTCCACATGGTTCCGAACCTCTCTCCTGCGTAGCTCGTACCCGTCGAGTGCTCGGAGGGCAGATTTTGTTACTGGAACTATCCTCTCTTTCCGCCCCTTCCCGATCACTCGAACAAACCTAGACGAGCTATCGATAGACTTCAGATCCAAACTGTGAAGCTCTTCTAGGCGTAAGCCACTACCATAAAGTAGTTCCAATATCAGAAGCTCACGTGTAGCCCCAAGTGTGTTCCTTTCCGCGTTTCGCTCGGCCTCTTCGAACACGAGACGAATGTCCCCTGCAGACAAATGTCCAGGTAGTCGCTTTTCTGCCTTCGGGGGACGAACGGCACTAGTGGGGTCAATATCAATGCTGCCCTCGATATGCAGGAAATTGAAAAACGAACGAGCAGCAGAAAGCTTCCGAGCAATCGTGCGCTTTGAGAGTCCCATTCTGTCCAGCCAGCCCAGAAATCCTCTTAGCGCGAGCCGGTCGACATCCGAATCCGACCATGTCCAGTTCGGCCGGCCGAGGTACTCCGTCAAGAAAAGATCCAACTGACCGAGGTCCCGTTGATAAGCTTTCACGGTATTCTTGGATAGTTGACGCTCCATAGCCAAGTGTGCCAGAAACTCCCTTACCTCTCGACGAAGAGTCACTTCGCTCATTCGGCCCCCGTGTTTACCCAGCGGCGCTATGCACTTGCTCTAGCTTTGTCCAATGTTAGACCACTCTCTTGCATCCATACCAGGAAGTTCTCATTGGCTCGCTGCGCTAGCGATTCTCTCCGTGCACGTTTAGATCGGATGCGCTGACTGAGAGGGTCAACCAAGCCCCAATTCGAGTTCATAGGCTGAAAATGCTTCGGATCGGCATCTCTTAGATAACGGAAGAGTCCTCCTAGCATAGTAGTAGGGGGAGGAATCAAGGGTTCTTGATCAGAAAGAGATCTCCCTAGGTTGATACCCGCGAGGATTCCGCTCGCGGCCGACTCAGTGTAACCCTCTACGCCAGTTAACTGCCCTGCAAAAATAAGGTCAGTCCGTTCTTTAGAGGACCCACTTGAGGACAGACAGCCAGGAAAATTCAAGTAGCTATTTCTATGGATTGAGCCCCATCTAAGGAATTCAGCATTCGAAAGACCAGGGATAGTCTTAAAAATTTCTCGCTGTTCACCGATCTGGAGTCGCGTCTGAAACCCAACCAAGTTCCACATCTGACCCGTCCTGTCCTCACGTCTTAATTGAACCACAGCCCAAGGACGTTTACCTGTTTGTGGATCGGTAAGCCCGATCGGCTTCATTGGACCAAATCGCAATGTATCCTTACCTCGTGAGGCCATAACTTCAATCGGGAGACATCCCTCAAAGTATGGAACAGTGTCCCAATCATGCCCCTGATGTCCCACACCACCTCTGAGTGCTTCGACAAACGCTAGATACTCCGGCTCAGACATCGGACAATTGAGATAGTCTGCATCTTGATCAAAACGGCCAGCAGCGAAAATTACGTTTTCATCAAGTCCGTCCCGGTGCACAATGGGTGCGATTGCATCAAAAAAGGATAACCCACCATCTCCGAGTTCTTGCTGGATGGCCTCGGAAAGAGGATCAGATGTAAGCGGCCCGGTAGCAATTATAGTTGGTCCGTGAGGAAGATCAGTGCATTCTTCTCGTACAATTTCGATTGCGGATTCGGCCTCAATTGCCGCTGTCATTGCTTGTGTAAAAAGAGTTCGGTCCACTGCAAGAGCTGCACCTGCAGGAACACGTGATACATCCGCTGAGTGTAGCAATACCGACCCGAGCATTCTCATTTCTCGCTTAAGCTGCCCATGCGCATTCGCAGGGTCTTCACTCTTGAATGAGTTTGTGCAGACCAACTCACCTAAGCTGTCAGTATGGTGCGCCTCCGTGGACTTCTCGGGACGCATTTCCATCAAACGGACCAGATACCCCTGCTGCGTGAGTTGGAGTGCCGCCTCACAACCGGCGAGTCCCCCACCTACAACGCTGACCTTCACTTCTTACTCCGGCCCCGACCCTTTTTCTTCCCACGACTAGCTTTTTTCTTCTCGAGAAGATCTATCGCCATCTCGAGCGTTACCTCATCTACTTCCATTCCTTTAGGAAGTCCCGCATTTACCTTTTCGTGTTTAATATACGGCCCCCAGCGACCTGAATAGATAAACAGTTCTTGTCCAGTATCAGGGTGTTCCCCGAGCTCTTTCAGCGCTTGCGGTTTTCCAGAAGCTTTTGCATCGATAAGGCCAAGCGCTTCCTCTAGGGTCACTGTCCACATTGCGTCAAAGCTCTTCAGGTTTGCGAAGGTCTTCCCGCGACGCACAAAGGGTCCATAACGTCCAAGGCCTGCCACAATTTCTTCCCCTGTGTTTGGATCTTCCCCTACCGTCCGAGGTAATTCCAGAAGCTTGATTGCATACTCTAAGTCGACCTCAGAGGAACTCATTTTTTCTGGTAAACTGACACGTTT
>DCAZ01000009.1 GCA_002313925.1 Gemmatimonadales bacterium UBA1120 | reverse complement strand
GATCCCCGAAACGGTGCTTTCACGGGAATTAGCTGGAGTTGTTTTTATGTCCCTGCTCCTCTTGCCAATTCTTAGAAATGGATGGCAGATCAAACGATGGGAGGGAGCATTGCTGCTAACGGCGTATATCGGGATGGGCTGGTGGCTTATATAGGCTGAGTTTAGCAGAGTTGAACTGTCGCGACCGCCCAGGGGTAGGCTCTTACGCTAGGGCTGGGTAGCTTCTTTTGGCAGGGAAAAAAGGTTTTCAGAGTAGATTGATAATCCCAGGAGCTTGTCTGAATGCTTCCGATCGATCTTTCCGGCAAGCGCGCCTTCATAGCGGGCGTTGCCGATGACAGAGGGTACGGGTGGGCAATCGTGCGGGCGCTAGCAGCTGCTGGTGCCTCAATATGCGTGGGCACATGGCCACCAGTCCTCAGGATCTTTACTCGCAGTCTCGAGCGGGGAAAGCTTGACATGTCTCTTCCGGGCGGAGGAGAGATTGAGTTTGAGAAGATCTATCCTTTGGACGCGGCCTTCGACACAGCTGATGATGTACCTGAGCATGTGAGGGAGGACAAGCGGTATGTTGATCTGGAAGGCTACACGATTCAGGGTGTTGCGGATCAGATGCAAGCTGACTTCGGAGAACGCTGTTTAGATATCGTTGTACACTCGCTCGCGAACGGACCTGAAGTCAGAAACCCTCTCATCGAAACGAGTCGCGATGGATATCTCGCAGCAATTAGTTCGAGTGCCTACTCGATGGTGAGTATGGCGCAGCGGCTTGGACCACTTATGAACAACGATGGTGCCCTAGTATCGCTCTCCTATCTGGCTGCAGAGCGAGTTGTGCCAGGATATGGAGGGGGCATGAGTTCGGCGAAGGCCGCATTGGAAAGCGATACGCGCCTGCTTGCTTTTGAGGCGGGTCGAAAATTTGGTGTCCGTGTGAACACCATCAGTGCTGGCCCGCTCGCTAGTCGCGCTGCCAGCGCGATCGGAACGATCGATCGTTTGGTTGACTATTATCGAGACAACGCAGCACTGCCAGAGGTGAACACCGCGGACGACGTTGGACATGCCGCTGCATTTCTTTGCTCTCCTCTTGCCGCGGGCATCACAGGGGAGACGCTCCATGTCGATAAGGGGTACCATGCAATGGGGATGCCCGCTCAAGCGCTGCTCAAAGACGAGGTCGAGTGACAGTAGCTGAGCCTCTTTTTGGATCCCTGCTACCTGACATCGTTACGAGTCCTCCAGGCGGAGTTTCCCGCCATCTAGCAAAGCGCCTAAGGAGTGTAGAATCCCGCAATATCACCTATTTCGACGTTGGTTGGCCGATCTTTTGGAAGGAAGCGAGCGGGTCGAATGTCCGGGATGTTGACCACAACTTGTACATCGACCTGAGTGGGGCGTTCGGAGTTGCTCTCATTGGACATGCACACCCAAGGGTTGTTCATGCCCTCCAGGCCCAGGGAGAAGAACTGATACATGGGATGGGTGATATCCATCCGCCTGTTAGAAAAGTTGAACTGATAGAGCGCTTATGTGGGATCGCACCCTGGGTTGACGCACAGGCAGTACTTACGACGACCGGATCGGAGGCTGTTGAGGTAGCGCTCAAGACGGCCCGGATCGCTACGGGTAAACCAGGCATTGTTGCGTTCAGGGGAGGATATCATGGCCTTACTATGGGGGCGCTCGCGGTCACGGACCGAGCCCACTTCCGTTCATACTTTGAGGATCAGTTGTATAAGGGAGTGAGCTTTGCCCCCTTTCCTGAATGTAATGACGTCTCGCGGGTGACTGCGGACGAAACCCTAGGATTGCTGCGAGCAGCCTTTCAGCAGGGGGCACCCAATGGGGATCCGATCGGTGCTGTCATCGTGGAACCTGTGCAGGGTAGGGCCGGAGTAAGAATTCCTCCTGATGGCTTTATGGCAGCTCTATCGGATGTGGCGATGGAGGAGGGGGCGATGGTTATCGCTGATGAGATCTTCACCGGACTTGGACGTTGTGGGTCAATGCTAGCATCTGAGCGATTAGGACTTCGTCCAGATATCGTGTGTATAGGCAAGGTCTTTGGTGGTGGCTTACCGCTTTCGGCATGCCTCAGTTCACAGTCAGTGCTGTCTGCTTGGCCTGAAAATGATGGAGAAGCGATTCACACCAGCACGTTTCTGGGGAACCCTCTCTCATGTGCCACCGCACTAGCTGTGCTCGATGTCGTTGAGCACTTGGATGTTCCGGAGCGTGCAGAGGTCCTTGGATCGCAACTGCTTAGTGAATTGCAAGACTCCCTAAGGGGTGCCGAAAGGGTTTCTGAGGTGCGTGGACGTGGTCTCATGATCGGGATCGAACTCGTCACAGACGACGGATCACCATGGAAAGGCGGCGCGTTACGGGTAGCAGAAGCTGCGCTTGCTCAGGGCTTGATTATCCTACCTGCCGGGGAACACGGTCATGTGGTGGAGCTTACTCCATCTGCGTTCTTAACTGAGGATCAAGCAACCCATTCGTTGGTTGTGCTATCGTCTATTATCCAGAAGATCCATTGACGAAATCTAAGTCTCCCGGTATGTGGTCCGGCGTTTTTTTTGATCTTGACGGTACGTTGGCAGACACGGTCGAATTGATCCTTAAGTGCTTCCGCTTTGCCACGAAAAAACATTTTGGCCAACCACTCCCTGATGCGGATGTCGTGGCTACCCTAGGGATACCACTTCCAGTGCAGATGAGGGGCTTTGCTCGGAATGAGGAGGAAGCTGAGTTGATGCGACAGACCTATATCGCGTATCAAGACATCGTGCATGATCAAATGGTACGCTCATTTCCAGGAGCATCTTCGGTTTTGGGAGCGCTACGAAGGCGTGGAACAAAGATCGCGGTTGTCACGAGTAAGCGTACCGGTATCGCAAAGAGAACACTCGAGTGCTGCGGTCTATGGAAGGCAGTGGATCTCGTCGTTTGTGCAAACCAAGTACAGCGGCCAAAGCCTCATCCTGAATCAGTCAATCTGGCTCTTAGTAAGCTCGGACTCGAACCAGATGGCGTTGTATTTGTCGGTGACTCACCCTTCGATATCCAGGCCGGGAAAGGGGCGGGGACGCGAACGGCTGCGGCACTATGGGGCCCATTCAAGCCTGAGGAACTTTTAGCAGAGCACCCCGACTTCGTTTTGGATACCCTTAGAGACGTGCTAGAGATCAATCCGGAAGAACTTGGTTGGCCGGACGCCGCCTTATCCTAATAGGCCTTTAATTCGATGAAGTCGAGAAATCTATTTGCTCAGCGAGAGCTAAGTCTTTCTCGGTGATTCCGCCTGCATCATGTGTGGAAAGCGTAATTGTGACGTTGTCGTATCGGATATCGATATCAGGATGGTGATCGTGAGTGTCTGCCAGAGTCGCAACCCGGTTCACGAAGACAATGGTGTCTCTGAAGGAATTAAAACGGAAACTCTTAATTATTTGGTTTGAACGACGTTTCCATCCTTTGCGGCCTTCGAGCCATCCCCGAATGGATTCCGTATTGAGCTTGCTAGCCATCTCTGTCCTATGAATCAGACCAAATGATTGCAGTGTAATAAGTTAGAAGTGATATGCGAGTTTACTCTGGATTCGGTGAAAAGTACACTCATGATCCTTAAGGGACGCCTATCAGGGCCGAGTTGTTGAGGGGTTGACGCTGTCTGACAGGCCTCTGTAAGATCTTGGCCCTCTCGAAACCGGGAGGGTCGCAGCGCCCCCATCGTCTAGTGGCCTAGGATATCGCCCTCTCACGGCGAAGACCGGGGTTCGAGTCCCCGTGGGGGTATTGGTCGCTTAGCTCAGCTGGTAGAGCGCTACGTTCACATCGTAGATGTCGCAGGTTCGAGTCCTGCAGCGACCATCGATCCAATAGCCTGCAGCAGGCTTAAACTGTTGAGAGTTTCCGCGCACTGATCTGCTTGAACTCTTGTCCTGGTGTCCAGCTGGTCACGTACCCCACTACGGCACTCGCAGCAACTGAATAAGGTGAGCCCAGATAAAGATTACCCGGTCCTGAACGTCCTGGGAAATTCCGGTTTTGCGATGACATCGAGACTTCATCGGGTGAGTTTGTGACTCCTGGACCGGCGGCGATACATGCACCGCATCCCGGTTCAATGAATGCCGCTCCCATGCGCTCAAACAGAGTCATATAGCCTTTTTCATCACAGTACTTGCGTACCTCTGTTGAGCCGCATTGGATGTACGCTTTTACATCCGGGTGGATCTTCAATCCTTGTGAATCAGCTTCACCGAGGACACGAGCATACATATCCATGTCTTCCTTTTTCCCAGCAGTACAGGACCCCGCATAGGCTATATCGATACGGATGGGTTCTTCGCCGAGTTCATCGATATAGACCCCGTTGCCGGGATCATTGGGCAAAGCTGCCATGGGACGGATTGTTGAGGCATCGATCTCTATGGTTGTCACGTACTCCGCAGCAGGATCACTCTGCATCCCCTGCGTGAGTCTTTGGGCATGAACGCGATCCATGCCACGCTCATTAACCATGAATTGGACCGACTTTTCGTCCGCTGCGATGATACCAGTAAACGCTCCAACTTCCGCGGCCATGTTGGTCATGGTTGCGCGTTCATCAATGCTGAGTTGCTCCACAGCAGGGCCCGCGTACTCAATAATCTGCCCGATCGCGTGTCCATCGCGTATGTATGGGTGTCTCAGAATCTCAAGCATATAGTCTTTTGCGGTAACATTTGGTGCCGGGGTTCCCCGTATCTCAACTTTGAAGGACGGGGGTACGCTCACGCGCACGTCCTTTGTGAGCCAAGAGTTGAAGATTGCTGTCGTTCCGATACCGAAAGCGAGTGAACCGATGGCACCCGCGTGCGGTGTGTGTGAGTCAGTGCCCACTATGAGCATACCTGGCTCCGCGTACTCTTCGAGGATTTTTGAGTGACAGATAGCCTGCGAACCGAGTCGGTGCCCCATCTGTTCACCATATAACTTCACGCCCTGTTTTTCGCTGAACTCACGCTGTTTCACCTCGAGTTCATTTGCCACCTCAAGCAGACCATCTTCGATCCGCTCTTGGCTCATCACCTGGGACAGAAACGTTAAATGGTCCCGAAAGAAGAGTATGGAAGCCGGATCTACGACTTTGGCGTCCGTTCCAACTTTGTTTTCAAAAAAAATTGAAGCCATCGGAGTCACGTATTCATGGCTAAACCGGATGTCGGTATGAAAGAAACCACTGTCTCCTGGTTCAACCCACGGAACACCCGCCTCACCCTTTCCAGCATCGGTAACCAGATGCGAAGCGAAAATTTTCTCGGCGACCGTCATCGGGCGAGTTGATACAGCTTGCTCCTGTGCGCATGCAGCCAATGGGACGGTCACATTGCCCTGGAGCCGTGCGACATTGAACTCAAAGAGTCCGCCATACTCAATGATCTGGCGGGTAATGTCGTCTTTGCCCTTAGTGAATTCTGTGAGCGGGATCTCCTCACCAGCCATGATCCGGTCAATAACCCCAAAGTCAGTTGACGTTAAGAGCCCTAAATTCTGACAGTTTTCGTCATAAATGCGCTCGATGCTCTCCGCGACAACGACCTTGATGCCTGCGTGGAGTTCAGCGTAAGGACTTGCCTCACGACTACTTCCTTTGCCGCGTCTCTTACCAGCAACAGAGCAGACGAAGCCTCCATTGCGCACAGCATTACGCTCCACAGGGTACTCTGTCTCGTTGGTGGCTTGATTCGTGGTGCGTAGGCCCAAATACGGGAAATCCCCAAGCGTTTCGTCATAGAAGAAACAGATATACGCTGGTGTGATCTCGTCTGTAGAGATTTGGTCGCGTAGCAGGCTTATATCGTCGTGCGGGTGTTGAATATCGATGCCTTCGTACAATTGCCCTCTCATGAGTTCGGCATCATCCAACAGATAGAGAATGCGGCCTTCAAACTTGAGGGTCGCAGGTCGTTTCTCGATATGTCTATTTAAGAGGTCTTCAATCATGTGCCTGTCTTAGCTGGACCAAGCTAAAATGTGCCCTCGGGACTAAGAGTCGCAAAGGGGTTGATATCCAATCGGCCAGCTGAATCAGAGATATGTACCCAAGAGCCCTACCTACTGTTGCTTGTTGGTCGTTCCCACTCAGGCCACTAGCTCAGCATCAACTGAAGTCCACCCCAAAGATCATTACCGCAATAATGATCGCGGCTACAGCGGTTGGTGCTATGAAACGAATGAAAAAACGCCAAGCCCCATACCGAAACCAACTGGGCTGTGTACCATCCACGAGTTCGTTCATGGTGTCTTCTCTGGTCATAAACCAGCCTGCTGCAATCGTTACCGCGAACCCACCGGTCGGCAGCATCCAGTTCGAGACAAAGTGGTCAGCCATAGAGAACCAGCCAATTTTGCCCCCAAACAGTGTCTCCCCCACTGCACCTGGGACGACAAGATTGGACACACCTGAAACAGCGCCAAAAGATATGGCGGCGAGGATGGTGAATATGAAAACAGTACCACCGCACATTAATGTTGCTTTTTGCCTAGCTAAGCCATGCTCATCGATTACATAACTCGTGACGACTTCGAGCAGTGATATCGTCGATGTAAGAGCAGCAAGCGCAACAAGCACGTAGAAAAGCGGTCCCAGGAAGCGTCCAAGAGGAACTTCGGTGAAGAACAACTCAGGGAGCGAGATGAAAAGCATACCGACCGTAGATCCACCAACCTGCTCTTCCATGCCTGGGACACTGAATATTACCGAGAACATTATGACGGTTGCTATGAGCGCGATCAGTGTGTCTAAGAGCACGATTACTGCTGATGCCTTAACCACAGACTGAGTCTTTGAGATATAGGAACCGTATGTCACCATACATCCCATTCCTAACGAAAGCGTAAAGAAAGAATGCCCCAGAGCCTCGAGAATCGCACCTGGCTCGAGTTCGCTGAAGTTAGGCTGAAAAATGAAGGCGAGGGCTTCACCCGAGCCGCTCATCTTGAGCGCAGAGCCGAGTAGTACAACAAGAATGACAAAGAGGACCGGGAGAAAAGTCCTTGCGATCCTCTCAATGCCTTTTTGGACCCCTAGGTACACAACCGACACTGTGGCGATACTGAACCCTATGGACAGCCCGAGTTGAAGGGTCCCGTTGCTGGATTGTTCGCCAAAGAGATCTCCCATCGCCATACCACTCGGGAAGCCAGTCACCATCCATCCCGCCGTCTTGCCGAAATAGAAGAGAGACCAACCTGCGATAACAGTGTAGTAACTGAGTAAGATGAAGCCGCACAGTACGCCCCAGGCTCCGACGATTCCCCACATAGGACCCGCGGCATCCTTAAGTGCGCCAACGGCACTTTTTTGCGTCTTTCGACCTATGAGCAACTCCGCCATCATGATTGGCAAGCCTACGGCGGCTATACATATCAGGTAGACGAGGACAAAGGCCCCGCCACGGTTTTCCCAGGTGATAAAGGGAAATTTCCAGAGGTTACCGAGGCCTATCGCGCTTCCTGTGGCCGCGAGGATGAGCCCTGTATTCGAGCTCCAGGTGCCACGTTGCGCGTCCATGGGTTCCACTCCCTTTTCTTCTAGAACAATTCTGTTCCGATGGTTGTGACAGAATCAGTGTCTGACCATCCGACGGAATCCGGATTTCGGGCGCAAAACATACCGGGCGCTTTGAACTCCCAACAGTCAAAGGTTTACACTAGAGAATCTCCGCACACGCTCTTTTAGTGGGACATGCTCATGCATCGGTTTATCCTGACTGCCTTACTCATAGCAAATGCAACCCTATCGGCTTGTACCACCTCGGATAGGTCCGATGGGCGAGCGATTGGACTCGAGGAGGCTCCACTGCGTGCAGCGTTACTCACTGCAGGTCCGGTTAGTGATGCTGGTTGGTATGCTGGTGCTTATGAAGGATTACTTCTTCTTCGTGATTCTCTTGGGGCCGAGGTTAGTCACCAACAAACCCGGACTCCGGCCGAGTTTGATGAGGCATTCTTATCATATGCTTCATCAGGGTACGATTTAGTTTTTGCGCACGGGTTTGAGTACCAAGACGCTGCCATACGTGCAGGTCAGCAATTTCCCAGCACTACGTTCATTGTAAGTGGTGGAGGTAGGTACTCGGAAAACGTCATCCCGCTGATCTTCGAGTTAGAAGAGGGCAGCTATCTTGCAGGCATGGCTGCCGCTCACGTAAGTGAGTCTGGCATCTTAGGTATGGTTGGCGGCGTTGAGATCCCACCTGTCCAAGGAACCTTCCGAGCCTTCGAGGCTGGTGCCCAGAGTATTAATCCGGACATAAGAGTTCTTGAAGCTTTTATTGGAAATTGGGATGATGTGGCTGCTGCAAAAGAGGCTGCAATCGCCCAGCTTCGTAATGGGGCCGATGTTATCATCCACAATGTCGATGCCGCTTCTTTCGGGGTTTTTCAAGCTGTCCGGGAGATGGTCGAATCAGGAGGAAGGGCATGGGCGCTTGGGATGAACCGTGACCAAAACCAGATTGCGCCAGAAGTGATCTTGGGTAGCGCGGTTATCCGCATCCCACAGGCATTTCTGGAGATCGCACTTTCCTGGGAGTCCGGTGAGCTAGGTGGCCGACCGGTCTATGCTGGGGCTAACGAGGAGGTTATCGATTTCGTTGTGAACCCTGCCACAGCCCATATCTTCTCGGCTGACTTCATTGCGACGATGCAAGAGGTGCGAGCGCGTATTCGCAGCGGGACATTTGAAGTTCCGAAGGTCTCATTCATAGAGGGTGAGATCGGCAGGTCATGACCGAGGTTCTTGCGCGCCTTGATGGCATCACCCGTCATTTTGGACATGTGAAGGCACTCGACAGCGCAAATCTCGAAATTCATTCAGGTGAAATCCACGGGATCTTGGGGGAGAACGGTGCTGGCAAGACCACGCTCCTAAGTATTTTGGGGGGTATCATCCATCCGGATGCTGGTTTTTTAGAAGTGGACGGGTCTCGGGTCAGGTTGCAGAGTGCACGGGCCGCTTGGAAAATGGGGATTGGCCTGGTGCACCAACACTTCACTTTGGTACCGGGCCTTTCTGTGCT
>DCAZ01000134.1:1176-7328 GCA_002313925.1 Gemmatimonadales bacterium UBA1120 | reverse complement strand
GAACCTGATTCTCTTGCCGGCTTGGGGTAACGTCAACAAATGTGCATGTTGAAGTCTCAGTCTTGCACAGCACCAGGGTAATGATGATGAAGAGATATAGCCGACATTTGCTTGTCTTGAACTTTTTCTTTTTTCTTCCAATCGGTCTTACAAGCCAAGAAAGTGGATTGCGTTTGGTGGCAGAGCCGAATGTGATCTCACTCGAAGTTGGCGGCTCTACATCACTGACCGTAAGGGTGTTTGACGCTTCCGGGGCCTTAGTTGATGTCCCCGTCCGTTACGCAGCGCCCCGGCAGGCTATACGTGTACGGAATGATGTGGTTCAAGCGTTCAGCGCTGGAAACTTTGAGATCGTAGCCACAGCAGCACTTCCAGCGGGTTTTCTTGGAGAGATACCCACACTACGGATACCCGTCAGTATCTCCTGGCCGGGGATCAATACAATCAATCTCAACCCATCCGCACCAATGCTCTTCGTCGGGACAACCCTGACCCATCACCCTATCGCTTTCCATGCAGACGGAACCAGGCGCCCGGCGCCTGTGTTCACATGGACCACCTCTGATCCAACGGTCGCATCAGTCGATGCATACGGAGCAATAACAGGACATTCAGAGGGAACGGTGACTCTAACAGCATCAATCGAAGGAACCCTTAGAGAGACCTCACACACGGTAAGGTCATTCCCAGCTACTGAACTCTTGATTGAAGGAGGAAGTGACGAAGCACGAACAGGAGATGTGCTGCGTTTCTCTGCCACCGGCCTAGGACCAGAAGGAAGGATTGAAGACCTGCCAGTGACGTGGGCATACACTTTTATACCCGATGACTCAATAAAGGCACCTGGTTCCGCAGCAATCATGAATGAGGGCTCGTTCGTGGCCGAAGTTCCTGGGCGCTATACAATCCTCGCGTTATCAGGCTCCCTTACCAGCCGTAAGACAGTATTGGTACACGGCCGTGAAATCGTTCAACCGATCGAGTTGCAAGGGCAAGGTGCGGTCCGAAGTTCTCACACATCGGACCTCTGGGTATTTGAGGGACTTGATGGAAAGGACTACGCGATTACCGGCACTTGGTCGGCCGCGGGTTGGGCATACTTCTGGGACGTCACCGACCCAACCAACATGTTCGCAACAGATTCAATCCAGATCGACGCACGAACAGTAAACGACGTGAAAGCTCCACCGAGCGGTCGTTATGCTGCACTCTCCCGCGAGGGAGCTTCTAACCGAAGTAATGGTGTGGTGATCCTGGATATGGCAAACCCAGCTCACCCCATTATCGCTTCAACGTTTGAGACACACGGCGTCACCGGTGGCGTTCACAATATGTTTGCGACCGAAGATTACCTTTTCGCACTTGCCGGAGGAGACAAGTACGTAATCATCGATATCCGCGATCTATATAATCCGATGTATGTGAGTGAGTACAACCACCCGAACAGCCGTGTGCATGATGTCTGGGTGCACGATGGAATTGCGTATTCCTCAGAATGGGAAAATGGTGTCGTTGTCGTTGATGTCGGGAATGGGAAATGGGGGGGCACGATAGAAGATCCCGTATTCGTAACCAATATCCCGTATCCGGTGGGTGCTACCCACGCAGCTTTTCCATATCACCAGGAGTCAACCGGAAAATTCTACTTGTTTCTTGGAGACGAGATGGGTGGTGGTGGAAATGAGCCCTGGGCTGGACGGGGAAGCGACAACCGTCCCTACAACACTGACACTGGCGAAGGAGGTGTGCAGGGGCGCATGAGAGGCTATCTCCACATCATTGATTTCACAGACCCTGAGAACCCGCTCGATGTGGCACGTTACGAGATTCCAGAGTCTGGGACACACAACCTGTGGATCGAAGATGACGTGCTTTACCAAGCACACTACAAGGGTGGTCTGCGCGTGGTAGATATATCTGGTGAGCTAATGGGGAATCTCGCGCACCAGGGGCGGGAAATCGCGGTCTATAAACCTCAGGATCCTGGCGGGTTTCTCAGGAACCAAGTAAGCGTTTGGGGCGCCCAACCTCATAAAGGTCATATCTTTTTCTCTGATATGAATTCAGGGCTTTGGGCTGCGAAATTGTCTCCGAGAAGTAGACCTATCAGCTGAACCAGGTTTTCGACCCGCTCGTACTTTGTGGCTAAATGCTTTGAGGTATCAGTAGTCGACTGGTCTTAGATAGAACTCTCCAATCGCGCTTGATGAAAGCACTGCGACGGTAGGGAGTTCCCGTTTCCAGTGTGTTGCCTGGAGGCGTTTCGACACCAGTTCAACTTCGTCTTCCTTGAACCCACCCCTAACAAGTTCCTCAACACTGTAGCCAGAAACCAAACCGAAAAGGATCGGGTCTGCTACATGATACGATACGCCGATCTCGTCTTCATCAGTAACGCCCTTCACGAGATCAGCTGTAGCTGGTTTCTCGATAATCACCTTTGGGATACCCAAGTGTTGAGCGAGAGCCCAAACCTGCGTCTTAAAGAGATCACCCAAGGGATTGATCGGCGGAGAGTCATCAGCATGCCAAGTAAAGTATCCAAGCAACCTCTCACTTTTATTTCCAGTACCGAGAGGAAGTGCGTCAAGCCTTGCCGATTGATCGAAGAGTATTATTGAGCGCAACCGAGCCATGAGATTTCCCTTGCGAAGAGGCGATATCTCTGGTTCGTACTCTTTCACGTAGAGGTCTATGGGATCCGAAATCTCAATGGTCCGAGCCTGAGCTTGAGTCATATCAAGGACGAGGGCTGCATGTTCAAGACTCTCTTGACTTGATGTTCTGTACGGAAGACAGAACCCATAAACATTTTCAGGACCTAAAGCTTTACACGCTAAGGCGAGCGATACAGCTGAATCGACTCCGCCACTAACACCCACAACTACTCTTTCGAATCCTCTTCGTCTGCGGACTTCGTCCCGAATGAACTCGATCAGAGTTTTTTCGACTAAATCAAGGTCAAGGTTGAGTTCTGCCTTATGGATTATTCCCAAATCCTTATCTGATACGGGGCCTTCACCTACCAGTCCCTCGCCAACCACCTCTTGAGCTTCATTCTCCAATGGCGCATGTGAGTCCTCAAGAACCGCATGAGGCCGCGTTGACTCAAGGGATCTCTGAAGGTGGGGCAACATTTGCTCGAGGTCGGCGAGAAGAGGAGAGGCCATCCGTGACCGGTTAATTGATCCCGCATCAAGCGAGGCCAATGTGACGGCTTCCTCTAGAAGAGGACCTCGCGCTAAGAAACTCCCATCTGGTCCAACTGCGATGGATCCTCCAAAAAATAGCTTACCCCCCTCAGAGCCGACGAGTTGAGCCACAATCACAAAAATCCCGTGCTCAAGTGCAGCCCCCGAGGCGATCTGTTCCCATCGCTCCAAGTTCCGAGAACGGCCACCTGCGGGTGAGAAGTCTCGTGCGAGAGAGGCACTAGGCACTACCAGAAGTTCTGCACCACCAAGGGCTAGAATGGCGGCAGGCAGAGAATGCCACATATCCTCACAAATCAGCATCCCTATCCGACCAAATCTTGTTTCAAAAGCCTGAACGTCCGTGCCTGGCTCAACGAAACGTGCTTCATCGAAGACTCCGTACGTTGGTAAAAACATCTTGCGGTGAACATGTCTTGCCTTCCATCTGCCCTCATGAGCTTCTAAGTACACGGCACTGTTGTAGAGCCGGCGGCGCCAGCGTTCGTAGAAGCCAATCACCACGTCTGGGCTTCTGTCGGGCGGGGAACCCATTAGTCCGATGAGTTCTTCGGTAGTTACGGCGGACTCAGCGACACCTCCTTCTAGGAAGTACCCACTGAGTGAAGTCTCCGGGAAAACGATAAGATCAGTCGAGCTAGCGTGACTTGTGATCGTGCGTTGAATGGCCTCCACGTTTGCTGAAACTTCAGCTTTCGTGGGCTTGAATTGAACAAGTGCCACCCTCAGTGGGGGGTGGACCTCGGAATTGCTCATGGGCCGTGTGGCCATTTTAAGTCGTCCACTCACAGCGCCAACCCTTTCGGGAAGGACAAAGTAAAGGTATCCGTTCCCGTCCGCTTGTTGCAGGGACGGGATACCGAGCCTGGAATATTACTCAGGGAACGCCACTTCTTGTAAGGGTGTTTAAAGATTGTTGAACCCGACATGGTGCCGCAGAGGGCGCACTTAATGATATATCGCATAGCTGTACTGACATTGATCCTGGTTCTGACAAGGACCTCGGCACAAGCTCAGAACACGCGAATTCCACCGGATTCCAGGACTCAGGATAACACTCCACAGCTTGCAATCCTTGATAGTGCGGTATCGGCCATAACCCAAATGCACATGGACCAGTTCAGTGACTCCATACTTTGGGAAGCAGCAATCGATGGGTTGATCAATGCACTTCAGGACCCTTACGCAGAGCTCTTTACCCCTGTCGAATCTGAAGCATGGGAAGAAGAGACTACAGGTAATTATTCTGGAATCGGCCTACAGATTACTCAGTTGAATGAGAGAATTACGGTTACAGCCGTCTTCCGCAGTACTCCAGCGAACCAAGTAGGAATTCAAGTCGGTGACGCTATCGTTGGAGTGAACGAGCACGATGCCTCATCATGGACTACTGGAATGGCGGCAGACTCGATCAGAGGCCCTGTCGGCACCGACGTTCTCGTAAAAATCAAGCGGGAGGGTTTTGAAGAGCCAATCGCATTTGATATCGAGAGAGCTCAAGTACACCGTCCCGCAGTCCATTTCGGCACACTAGAGGATGGGCTTGGATACGTCGTTCTGGACCGTGTTGCACGTAACGCAGCAAGTGAGATGAACGACGTCTTGCTTAATATGGACTCGACTAAGGGCTTGATCATCGACCTGCGAAGAAATCCCGGAGGGTTCCTTGACGAGTCCTTAATGCTGGCAGATCTATTCTTGAAACAGGGTTCGAAGCTTGCCAGCACCGTTCAAAGAGCACCCGGCGGTCCCGCAAGTGAGACTACTGCTGATTCTTGGGATGATCGCTGGCCTCAGTTGGTTCCAGATCTACCGATTGTCGTACTGGTTGATGAGTTCACAGCCTCGGGAGCTGAAATCTTGGCTGGTGCACTCCAGGATTATGATCGTGCACTAGTCATGGGTGCACGCACATTCGGTAAGGGTGTCGTTCAAACTGTAATGCCGCTGCCCTTCAACCGGCGCCTGCGTTTCACGACCGGCTCATGGTTGACACCCTTGGGACGCTCCCTCCAGAGAGTCAGAGATGCCCAAGGGCGCCCCGTTGAAGAAGACCTCGACACGCTTCCTCGGGTAACGACTCCTATGGGTCGCACACTTATCAACGGTGGCGGGATTTTCCCAGACCTTGAAATCGAAAATGATACTTTGAAAACGATGGAACGCGAACTGATTGCAAGCGCAAACGAAGCACGTGTTCGTCTGGGACTCCGGCTTGCGGAATTCGGATTCGAAGTCGCAACAACACTTCTCGAAAAGGGCGAGAGACCAAGCCTCTCTCAAGGGCAGTTTGACGGATTCCTGGCACAGCTTGAAGAAGACGGGCTGCCGGCAGAGTTGCTCTCAGATGAAGACGTGCGCTCATATCTCCACTGGCAGGCCCGTATCAACATTGCTCAACGCATGGACGATGTCGGCTCAGAGGCGGATTTCCGTAAGGAGCGAGATCGGGTCCTGGCGGAAGCGATCCAGCTTCTGATGACTTCGGACGGGCAAGCGGGGTTGTTTCAGGAATTGGATGAAAGAGCGTCCGGAGTAGGTAACGAGGGGGCGGAAAGCTAGACCACACTGAGGTCAGTACTGATTAAGCAGGAGACCTAGCCTTTCGGTTAGGTCTCCTGCTTTAGTTGGGCTTCTTTCTGGTCAGACGCGTATTGAGTGCTCTAGGCACGAGGATGGTATTTCCCGTGAATCCGACGCAGGTATTCGCGATCTACGTGCGTATAAATCTGAGTACTTGAAATATCCACATGACCGAGTAGCTCTTGGACAGCAACCAAGTCAGCCCCACCCTCCAACAAATGCGTCGCGAAAGTGTGTCGCAACGTATGCGGCGATACGTTTTTGTTTATGTCTGCTCGGCGTCCCGAATCCCTGACCAGTTTCCAGACTGATTCTCGCGTGAGTGGACGCCCTCGAGCGTTGAGATACACATGTCCT
>DCAZ01000134.1:0-853 GCA_002313925.1 Gemmatimonadales bacterium UBA1120 | reverse complement strand
AACTGATAGCCAACCTTCCGCGAGTAAGAAACGGAAAAACGTGCGAACTGCCGACTGTGCTCGCCTTATTGATGACGGTGCTAGCCCAACTTCGTGGAGAGAGAATATCCACGTTCTCAGAACCGTCGGGGTCACANNCGCTCTTTACCACCTTTCCCGAATACTGTGATGAAAGAATCATCTAAATCCAATCCAGATATCATTAGTCCCACAAGCTCTGACACGCGGACACCTGAAGCATAGAGCAACTCAAGGATTGACCGGTCACGCCAGTAGAGGGACTTTTGCGGATTCGGAGCATCCAGTAGCCGCTGTGTTTCCTCTTTGGTCAAAAACTCGGGTAACCGATCTGTAATTTTTGGACTTTCCAGACGCTCTGTCGGATCAACTGATAGCCAACCTTCCGCGAGCAAGAAACGAAAAAAAGTGCGAACTGCCGACTGTGCCCGCCTTATTGATGATGGTGCGAGCCCAACTTCGTGGAGAGAGAAGATCCATGTTCTCAGAACCGTCGGGGTCACATGGCTTGGACCGGTGATACCTTGCCGGGCTAGGAACTCTATGCAGTTCTCCAAGTCATGCTGGTAAGCAGAAAGGGTGCGCTTGGAGAGACCTCGCTCGAAAATCAGATAGTCCTGGAACTGTTCTAGCCTAAAGGCCCTAATGGGCTCCTCAACAGACTTATCAACGTTGAGTTCACTCATCGGATTCGTCGTTCTTAGTTCGCCACCACCAGCGGATCACCACTAGAAGTGCCAGTACTGCAATCGCTGCCAGTACACTGCTGGTCCGGGTTAAGAGTACGCTCAATACTTCAAGATTGTGACCAGTCAAGGCTCCCAACCAAATCAGT
>DCAZ01000145.1 GCA_002313925.1 Gemmatimonadales bacterium UBA1120 | reverse complement strand
AGCCTGGGCTTTTCTTATGTCTTATCCTCAAGGGCATAGAGCGTCACTCTACTCTAAGAATCGATCAAGAATAGAAGAATCCGGAACCCGGCACGCATCATAGCGTCCGAACCAACGGTAACGGTTACGCGCAAAGATGTCGTAGCCTAGGTCCTGTAACGATTTCGGAACGACGGACAACAGTAAATCAACAATCCGCCACATACCACCCAGATGTCGGGTAATCCTCCTCACAGCTTCACTCCGCACCCAGACAACCTCGTCCTCAAACCCACTATTCTCCACCAACACAAGAGAATCGACTGCTTTTAGGTGTGGATGGCGATTCAAGAGTTCGCTAGCGAACACTCCACCAAGTGGTGCGAAATGAAAGACCCGCTGGTGATCGCTTTGTAATAAGAAGCCGACAAGTCGATCGCAGAACCCACAAAGACCATCATATAGTAGAACGGATTTCTCTTCGATAACCGGCTTCATGTAGAACACATTGCCTGGTTAGAGGACGAGAGAGCGCAACAATCTCCCCCGCCCTACTGTAGCCAGAGCTTGCGGATTAAAGCGGATCCGACCCCTAACCGTCGTCGACCTTTCGCCACGTTTTTGAACGGTCGATTACCCGGTCACAATACGTGCCCACGAGCGTCTTGGTATTTGCTTCCGTATCGATTGTGGAAGTCAACTCATAGGTGCAACTCCCGTTCTCGCCGGAACTCTTTGCCCAATCAAAAGCACCGTCGTACGTCGTGATCCAACTTCCAGTCGGCTCGCGACCCTTAGTGGAGAGGCCTGCCTCTCCACCCAAGTAATGACGCTGATGCGTCCAATCACCAATCCCGTCCACTGTGATCGTTACTTCATCGCCTGGGTGCGCACATCCAGCCCGCGTTTTTGTGCCACTGCTTGCAACGTCAAAGGTCAAAGCGTCAGCGTCCCAAGTACGCTGACCACTCCCTTCCGCGGTGAATGAGCCGGCAGTATGGCAATCACGCGTCTTCCACCAAGAGTAGTTCCATACTCGAGGATCATCACCCAGGGCGGTCCCAGCAGATGAAGGACTAACGCTGCTTGAACCCCAAACATCATCAAGAAAACCCATCATTGTGCCATCAAGCCTAACAACCAAAGCCTGAACATCTTGGTCACTGAGTTGTGCTTGAGGTGCTATAGCCTGATCTCCGCACGCGGCAAGAACGACCGTGCTGGAAGCAAGTAGCAGATGAAGAGTTCTTTGCATTCTGTAATCTCCTAAAGCCTTAACTCATAACCGAAACAATGTTCTCTATTTCTAGAACTATCTGGTGGCACCCAAATCTATAACCGCTCCTAGAAACATCCTGACCTTACGAGGATCACTCGAGCCTCTAACGGCACCACGTAGATCTGATACCAATTCGGTCAACGCGTTACTCCGTTGTTGCCCCGAGAGTCCTTCAGCCTCAGCCAATCCTCTCCTTACACTCATGATTCTATCAGTATCAAGACCGCTAGACCGCTCAAGTTGATCGAGGTATGAGCGAGCCAGTGCGAAGCTGGGAGGCCAAACCAGTTTAGGTTGCTCCTGTGCATTGAAATACTCAAAGTGCACAGTCTTAGCCGCATCAATTTCGTTCTGGGAAATATGGGCACTAGGCGTTAGCTCGAAGATATCGAGTCCACGCGCAATCTCAGAACTGACCATGTATCCGTTGTACCAGTATACAGACCAAGAACCGCCACTGCCTCGGCGTTCACCGTCTGTAGGTCCGCGATCAAAGAAAGCAATCTCAACTGGGTTATCAGGATCGGTCCAATCGAAGATGTCGATCCCACCCTGATACCAACCTTGTACCATCACATCCCGACCAGGTATGGGAATCAGAGATCCGTTGTGGGCAACACAGTTCTCGAGTTCCGTCTGTGCTGCAGGCATCTTGAAGTAAGTGTGGAAATCTAGTTCCCCGTCATTGATGCTGAAGATAGCATCCGCACCCCATTCATATTTGTCCGTCGCACGACAGCGCGGTTGCCCACCACCACCCCACTCGTCCGTGAACAGAACCTTTGTGCCATCATTATTGAACGTCGCAGAGTGCCAGAATGAGAAGTTCGAGTCAGCAGCAGCGTACAAGCGTCGTGGGTTCGCTACGTCACTTATATCAAGCAGAAGTCCATAGCCTCCACATGCGCCACCCGCGAACCCAATACCCGGATATACAGTGATATCATGGCACTGAGTCGGTCCTGTACGCTGACGTGGGGGTCCGCCACCACGTCCACCTCTTCCCCCACGCCCACCTCTTCCGGCAGCCGCTTGGCGTGCTTCCTGATCTGGTTCGGCATGCCTGGGCGGCGCGGTTAAGTCGTTGAATATGCGCGGAGAACTCACGATCCGTGCATTCTGGGGAGCCGCAAGAGGAACTTGGATAACCTCGATGCGGAATTCAGCTGTATTCGGGTTATCCTCCAACGGACCTCCCGAGCAACCCGGAAGTTCGTTCGGGGACCGCACCCGGGATGAGCCAGACACGTAGATATAGACGTTTTCTGCATCGTTCGGATCGGTTACTACGGTGTGTGTGTGTGAGCCCCGACAGGTCTGGACGTTCGCCACATACTCTGGGTTCCTGATATCCGTCGCATCAAAAATGCGGATGCCACGTAGCCGATCGAGGCTGACCGTGTCCGGGACTCCTCCTGTACCACAGTCCACACGACCACCCAATCCTTCACCAGATACGAAGAGAAGATTCTTATAGATGGAGACATCGCTCTGCGATGCCGGACATACATAAGAAGTTTCCAGCGTCGGATTTGTCGGATCCGAAATATCCCAAATTACATAACCGTTGTAGTTGCCCTGGATCGCGTAGTCGCCGGTGAAACCCAAATCGGAGTTTGTGACTCCAACAAATTCATCGGGCGGTGGCGTATTGGATACCAGATTTAGATTCCAGGATGCTTCCTCCGCACCCGCTCCGAGAGGACCCGAGCCCGCACCGAGTCCGATGCGCGGATCCGGATCGGGTGGGGTAAGTGGAAGGTCGGATAGCGCCGACATCATCGCAGCAGGAGAGGGTGACGACATCGCAGTGGCGCATGCGGTAACGAATACCAGGACTGCACATAGGACGGAACCGAGTGCGGTCCAACGCATGCCAGGGAGACGTTCAAAGGATTGGTTGTTCATATCAGATCCCCTGGAGTTTAGGAGAGAAATAGAATAAGTCAGAAGAGGTCATGGGCCTTGGCGACCCGAGGGGTACGTAGCGAGCATCAGTTGCATATGCTCAATCTCAGTTGTCTGATCCGCATACATGTCAGACGCCAGCTTGAAGATGAAGTCGTTCTGCGCACCCCCATACGAACCGAACAACCCATCCACCATAGATAAAGCACCCTCATGGTGTGGGATCATATATTTCAAGAAAAGTCGATCAAAGTCCGAACCACGTGCATGATCGAGTTCGTTTAGTTGTGCTTCGGTCAGCATGCCAGGCATAGCCTGGTGATCAGCACCAGCTGGCATTCGCATACGGCTGTACTCAGCCGGAGGAGCTGGCTCATCACGTTCAAGTAACCAAGAACGCATTGTCACTATTTCATCGCGCTGCGCAACCACCATCCGAGCACAAAAAATTTGTATAGCAGAGCTCGCTTGGTGTGATTCCGCCCAACCAGCAAATAAAACAGCCTGGGCATGATGAGGAATCATGTTGGTCATGAAATGAACATCAGCAGGGCTATGGCCTTGCCGATTGAGAGCAGCTAGTGCCTCTAGATCAGCTGCCGATCGAGCGGCTCCACCACACGACCCAAGACTGACCGCGAAAGCGGACAAAAGTAGTGTTGGAGAGTATAAGCGCTTCATCAATTTACTCCACAAACCCCTATTCGGCCGTAATTGACGCTACTAGAGTGGCGTCTTCACCGATACGGACCATTCGCGATACTAGGGGCTATTCGTGCTCTTGAAAAGCATTCCCACGAATCGCTTGTTCTCTAATCATCACTTTGGGTCGGTCTCACCAGTATTGTAAGGGAGTTCCTTGGCTTTGCAGTTAGCTCAAACCATCGAAGAACTCTTCCATCCGAGTCCGGGTCCGCTCATCGGGTAACCTCCCCATACCAGCACCCATGTTGTCTATCAGGTGCTCCGGGTCCGAAGTAGCCGGAATGATCACCGTCACTGCCGGGTGGGACAGGATGTACTTGAGAAAAAACTGCCCCCAGCTTTCACAATCGAACTCCGCAGCCCAATCAGGTAGATCCCGTCCGCTTACGGCAGCGAACAGTCGTCCGACATTGTAGGGCTCATTCACAATCACGCCCATGCCTCGGTCCTGTGCCAGCGGTATCAGTCGATCCGCCGCCTCGCGCTCTCCGAGCGAATAGTTGACCTGCACGAAGTCTAACTCTTCAGTGCGGAGCACCTGCTCCATCTGTTCGTACTGTCTCCCGAACGAGGTCGTCACGCCGACGTAGCGTGTGAGACCTTCTTCTTTCGCTTGTCGGATGGTCCTTAGATGAATCTCGGTATCCCGAAGGTTATGTACCTGATTCAAGTCGATGATGTCACGTCCCCAGTCTTGAAGGGACGTTTCCTGCTGATCAATACCTGCTTGTCTGCCGCCACCTGTTGAAATCTTTGTGGCAAAGAACAGGTCATCTTGAATGCCAAGTTCCTGGACAAGCTGACCGGCGACACCCTCAGAGCTCCCATACGTGGGAGCGGTATCGAAGAACCGTCCGCCCATCTCGTGGAATAATCGCAGCACTTCCTTCAGCGGAGCTCGTTCTTCACCGGAAGCACCCACACTGAACGTGCGTGCGCTACCTAAGCCCACGGCAGGAACCTCCTCACCCGAGGACGGAATAGCTCGCATGAGTAAGGACCGTTCTTGAGCAACTGCTGGAAACTCATTGAGCAATAAGGCTGCGGCCCCGGTTCCAGCACTAATCTTGAGCATGTCTCTGCGTGAGATCTTCATCTCGTCACCTCGTAGACTGAACGACCATTCCTCTAGCGATCACCCGAAGATGAGGGTCGGTGCTCTGAACGGGCAAGAATGGGCACGTCGGATGAGTGCAGTGACAGGAGGGAAATGAGGTGCGGGGACAACTGGGCATAACGTCCTTCCCTCCAGAGTTCCTCGCTCAGTTGCGGTCTTACAGGTGAGGGAGCAGAATTGGGGTATGATAGGCTACCCCCTCTACACACCATTCTAGAGCCATACGCTCCAACCTTGTATTTTGCTGCATCGATAGCGATATATATCGTTCATAACGATATATATTACGGTTTTACGGACTATTGCTGACGAATGGAATTCTTTAAAGTGCCGGAACAAGAGAAACCAATGATCAAGTCAGACTCTTCAAGCTTTGTACTTGCCCTCACGATCCTGATCTCGGGATTATCGGGTCTACCACTCACCGCTCAACAAAGTGAGGACTTTCAGCCGAAGAACGTCATTTCAGCCAATGTGATCGGACTTCTCACTAATACGTTCAATGCGGAGTTCGAGCATGTCATCTCCCCGACCTCCACAATTGGTTTCGGGGGATCGACCGCCTCAACTGAGTGGTATGGGGATTCGGGGCCCGGGCCGGAGCCACCGATCACAGGGACAGACCAATTCGGCGGTCCTATCTACGATTTTAATGATCCGGCCTATCTGCAGGCCCTAAGCGACTACGAGATACTTGCAAACACCTTGGAAGAAGCCCGATACATCAACTTCGATGTGTTCTACCGGTTCTATCCAGGCAGTAGGCGCACCCGAACGTACAAGGCTCCTATTGGATGGGCGTTTGGTATGAAGATAGGGCTCACCTCGGTAGACGGTGCCGGGAGAGGCGATGGGGCCTATTTCGGTTTCGGATTCGACATGAATCATAGTTGGGTCTTAGGACCAGACGACAATTTTTATGTTGGCCTCGGATTTGGCCTAAAACGACTTATCGGAGTCCCGAAGGTCACTGACAGTTACTACGACGGGTACAGCGAGAAACGTTCCGCCTTGGACGGAAAACTGCCGTTTGGTGGTGGTGACCTTTACCCAACGATCCGAATCATAAATGTCGGCTTTGTTTTTTGATCGGGTTATCGACTCTGGAAGCCACCTCAAGAGGCTTCAGAGCTGTTGAAGATATCTGGGTCTACCTAGCTGACAGAAAATCTTCCGCGTACTGCGATTTTCTACTGGATTGGTCTTAACTCCTTCCATCGCTCAATAAAACGCACCGCACCCTCGACGAATACTTCGGTGGCCAATCGTCCCTGCTCCGCCGTTGCTTCCTTGGGATCCCTCTCGCTCCACACACCTGTGCTAGACATCTGATCTGCTGACGTGCCCTTGCCCGTCTCCTCAGCCTTAAGACCTTCCGCTAGAAACACAGTGAGCGCGGTGGGATCCCCTGCGATCACGTCAGGGAGCATGCGTTCCATATGACTGGGTAGCGTCAACTCCGCTGTCACCGCTGCCTCCAAGTCCACCAGATCCGGCATCAAATAGAGCCCCCTAGATGTCTCTCCGACTCCTCCATGGCGATCAAATACTTGGGGGTCCGGGATGTCTGCGAGCCTGCTCCGATCCTGAAAAGGAGCAGCAACTGAACCCAGATTTACCGCAATACCTGCGGTTTCGTGATTGATGCGGTCTACGATAAAGGTCGTAGTTGCCTGATTTCCTCCGTGCGAGTTCAGGATCAAGAAACGTTTGAACCCGTGACGCATCAGGCTCTCCGCAGCCTCAACAATCACCTGTTGTACGGTTTGAGATGACAACGAAATCGTTCCCTCAAATCCCATGTGATAAGGAGATTGCCCCGGAAGAAGGATCGGCGCGACCAATACGTCGGTGCGGGCAGCGATAAGCTTTGCCCGTTCGATTCCACTGTAGTAATCGGTACCGATAGGCAAATGAAGTCCGTGTTGCTCCAGGGCGGTGACCGGAATGATTACCATGTCGGTCCGGGTAAGAAGATCTCGTACCTCAGGGACAGTCATATGAGGAAGATAGTTTGGCACTTTTTTTTCCGACCAAACTGGACTGGTCTGAGCTACTGCAGGTGTTTGTAGGCACATCCCGATCAGGGCAATGACCGCTAGAGCTAGGGGGTGAATCGACTTCATGAGGAAACCTTCATCTGGGGGATTAGTTGTCTTTAGTATGACAGCATGAAGATGTTTAAAACGGATTGGCAAGTCGGCTTGTCATCTTATGTTCTTAGCGAATGAGCGACTTCGAACGAAAATACTTCCCTAAAGAGATATCCTGGTACTGAGGAGAGAACGGAATGAGCGTTACAGGAATCCGATACACCGTTGTTGGAGGACTCTTGAATCTCCTCCTCACTTGGCCGCTATGGCTTTCGGCACAATCCCCGGAACTCGTCTATATCTCGAATGTGACTGCCACCCAATCCGCCGGACGCACTCTCACTAACGTCGAAGACCAAACCAGGGCAACACTAGATCGTCTGGGTGAAGCACTCCGGGAACAGGGCCTGAGTTATTCCGATGTAGTGGCATCGAATGTGTTCCTTAAGGACACCAGACACTTTCAAGGTATGAATGGCGTTTATCGTACCTACTTCGAGATTTCCCCCCCAACACGCGCCACTGTACAAGCTGATCTTTTGGAGCCTGACGCTCTCATTCAAATCTCAGTAGTGGCAACCGGACAGCCTAAGGAAGTCATCACTCCGGAGGGTTTAAGATCTCCGGAACTCCCGTATTCCTGGGGAATCAAGGTTGGTAGCACCTTATTTATCTCCGGAGCAACCAGTAGGGATCCAGATACGTATCAACCGGTAACCGGTGATATGGCAACGCAGACCCAACGGATTTTCGGAAACATTGGCTTTGTGCTAGAAGAAGCTGGTATGAGCTTCGGAGACCTGGTCAGCTGCCGAGTGTTTCTAGACGATCCCCGCGGATTCGCTGTGATGAATCAAGCCTATGCTGAATCCGTCTCCGCATCAGACCCTCCAGCCAGAGCGACAGTGCGCGCGAGTCTCATGAACCCCGTCTTTTCCACTGAGATTCAGTGTGTAGCCGAATCTTCTTCAGAGCGTAAGGTCGTGCGCGCTGAGGGCCGAGCACGTGGACGACTCCCGTTTTCGCCCGGTATTGATACAGGCGATCGCCTTTATCTGGCAGGAGTAGTCGGGCGAGGAAGCAATGCTAGCGAACAAACTCGCGCAGCACTGGACGATATCCGATCAACTCTTGAAGCCGGCTCGAAAGGCTTCGGAGATGTCGAGGACATATGGGTCTACTTAGCCGACATTCGAGACCGAGATGTCGTACAGACCATACTCAATGAGACAATTGGCGATGACATGCCTACACCGACGATTGTCGGTGCACGCCTCATGGGAAGATCAGGCGTCGAGATCCAAATGGTGATCGGTAACACGCCGTGAAAAAGCCCCAGAAATAAGGCGCTTCAGTACTTCTCGAGCGCTTTCTTAGGGTGTGAGAAAGCTTTTTGGGATCTTGGCCGCAATCGTAAAATGGGGATCCACAACTTGTACAACTTCGTATTCTAGAACATGGCCCATCAGGAGCGATGATCCTCGCTCATCGTACCCGTAGTCAGCGATTAACCATCTCTGCAGCTCAGTGGTCGCGTGCTGAAGGGCCTGCAGAAGTGGCCGGGCACTCCCTAGAACGATGATGGCATCCTCAGTCTCGATTCTAGGCCAGCGGATCTGGCCACCCTTGATCAGGTCGACTGAAAACTCAACATCCATAGAGATCTCAAGGGCATTCCCGAGCACCTCGCCTTCACCCTGTCGGGCGTGACCGTCACCTATGAACAGGAGTGCACCAGGTTCAAAAACTGGTAACATCACCGTTACACCTTCGACCATCCCGAAGTAGTCGAGGTTACCGCCAAACTCTCCAGGAGTAGCCGTCCAGACTGCCTCTTTTCGGGGTGGCGCAACACCGATACAGCCAAGCATCGGTCGAAATGGAATCTCAATACCTTGCGCTCTCAAGGCCGGTGTCGACGGTCTAGCCACCCGAGCTTCGGTATCCACATCCCAACGCTCTCTTCGTGCCTCATCTTCAGCTTCGTAGCGCAGGAATGATGGGTCAGCTGCGTAGGGTGCAAGCACCGTATTCGAGTAGGCCCAGTCCCGGTTTGGTTCAATTTTCTCCAATCGCACCACGAGAACGTCACCCGGTTCTGCTCCCTCTACATAGAACGGTCCGATTTGAGGGTTGGGTCCCTGGGCAACCTGGTCACTATTCCAGTCCTGGCCTCCGGCATCGATGGTCCGAGTCACAACCCGATCTCCAGGTCGGATCCGAAGAGCCGGTGGATGCGCAAATGAGAAGGTGTTGTAGTACTCAGTCGCCTCGAACTGATGTGTGGTTTGAGCTGACGTTGGCACATGGATCATGCTAGCCGCGAGCAGCACTAGGAGTGGTCGGACATCGTTTACTCGGATCATTGGTTTCACTCCTATCAAGTGCTAGTAACGTGCTTCACTTCATCTTATGGGAGGACCAACCACACCGCAGTGGGCGTAAGCCAATCTCTGCATGTTCATCCCATCCCCAACTGTTCGAACCTCTCGTTACCGATGCGGTAGCTGGGCCAATCGTTGTAATCAAAATGCCACCATTCTGCTTCATATACCGTGAACCCTTGAGCCTCCATAGCTTCGCGAAGGAGTTCCCGATGCCATCGTTGCCGATCTGTTCCTCCCGGATAGTCAGGATAGGAACGCGGTGACATCTCATCGTATCCACCGGTCATCGTAACCGGAGCACCTGTTTCAAGGTCGTATAGTGTTAGATCCACTGCACAGCCGCGGTTATGTCTCGAACCATTAGCAGGGTTCGCTACAAAAACCCGTAGCTCTTCGGGGGTTGCATCCCAAAACATCTTGGTCACGTACCATGGCCGGTATCCATCATGAATCAGGAGGCCATAGCCCTGTTCACCGAGCCAATGATGCGCCCGCACAAGAGCCTCTGCTGCCGGGCGTTGTAGAAATGCTCTGGGCTCAGAATAGAAGATCTCGCCCATAAAGTTGTTTGTAGTCGCATAACGAATGTCCAACAGAATCGTAGAGTCGAGAGCCACCAGTTCTGCGAGATCTGCAGGCCGGAAGTCACCATCTTCTTCTGGAGGAGAAGCAGCAAGGGCTTCTATGAGCAACTCTTCCGGCGCCCGAATGGGTGTGATACGGAACGTGCCACCATCTTCGGCACCGAGTGAGAGTTGAGTAAAAGCCTGGCCGTCCACCAACAGCATTTCTGTACGGCCACTCGCATCGGCTACCATCTCCACCATCACGTTGGAGTCGGTCTCAAAAGCTCCATTAGTTGAAGCTGAGAGTTGGAGCCTAGCACCACCCCAAAATAGCAGCACTAGGCTTCCGTCTTCCTCCAGCACTGAAACAGTATCTGAGCCCGAAGCATACTCACCGATAATCGGACGCCAAGATTCCGGCACGTCTGGTGGCATTAGTCCCAGCGAGTCACTTGAAGTATCTGCAACAGTGCATGAGGCCAGGATCCAAAGGATTAGCGGGGCTCTGTTCATGTTCATGACCTAGTCCTGGGATTCTGGACAGGGCGGATAGTGCTCGAGCTTGTCCCGTCCAGACCACCCAGCACCCTTCGCAAACCACTCACCACATTTCTTGGTCATATGGTAAAATCCCCTGGCCATCAACTCACCGTTCTCGTTGTAGTATTCGAAAAGCCCGTCTCCACGAGGGTCACCATTTTCGAAATTATATTTTCCCTCTAACTGTCCACTCTCGTAGTACTCTTCATAGGATCCATGCAGTGCACTATTTAGATATGTGCCCCTGGCCATCAACTGACCACTCTCATAGTGCTGCTCAAACGGCCCTTCCCTCTCCAGTACACCGCATTCCGGGCAAGCTGGTTCTCGGTCACTAATCTCTCGAGGGCACTTATGACATAAGACTAGGGTCATATCACGATTCGGCTATCTATAGCATAGGCTTGGGCAACAATCTTGTTCACGAACTCCAACAAAATCCAGCGATAGCTTGAAGCATCTGCCGGAGGATCAGCAATAGAGACTCGCCTCACCCTGAGTTCATAAAAGAAGCCTGGTTCAAAATTAAAACCCTCTATTGGATCATCGAAAGTCTCCCAATTCCCTTCCGGATTAAAGCGAACCTGCAGACATGTGGTAGGGAACATGAAGCCCATGCATTCAACTCGCTCAGGGCCCACAAACAAGGTCAGCACCTCTGAGTCCGGCTCTATGAGTCCGCATCCAAGTAGAAGCGCGCAGAGCACGAGAAAACGAGTCTTTCTCATTCCCAAATCCTGTTTACGAGTCCCTTGCCCCAGTGGTACACGCTATAGAGAGGAGACCTGCTAGATCTAGTCGACTTTCCTCTGCATATGCTCTTTCTTCGAAACTCCGCGTAGCAATAGATAAAGGAACAAGCCCGTTCCAATTGGGATGAGTAGGAATACGACCCTTAAGGGCAAAGCCTCCACCCCTACGAGTCTCGGAACGATGATGAGAGCCATCAACAGTAGGTAAGATGCGACCAAGGCTAACCAAGCTTTCATCCGTCTAAATCCTTAGACACAGGCAAACAGGCACACCGCAAACACTAGTATTCTATTCATGACCTGATTCTGCTCCCGAAAACCTCAGGCTCGCAACTCAGATCGTAGTCAGGTGAGTTTCTGGCCACAGTACCGGCAGTAATATGCTTGATGATCTTTCTCTAGACTTCCGCATCCAGGACAACTCTGGACGGGCGCATTTGGCCCTTGCCGGTGGGCTGCGTTCTGCTGGACGAACTCAGCTGAAAACAAACCGGTAGGTACGGCAATCAATGCGTAGCCCATAACCATGAGCAAAGCTGCGAGTGTTTGCCCCAAACCAGTTTGGGGCGTCACGTCCCCATAGCCCACGGTTGTCAGGGTCACAACACTCCAATACAAGCCACGAGGTATGCTCGTAAAACCGTTGTCCGGTCCTTCAATGAGGTAGATTACAGACCCAACGACGACCACAATGGTCATCACGGTAATGAGGAAGACTACGATCTTGAATCTGCTTGCCTTCAAGGTCGCTACAAGGACGTCGGCCCCACCCATGTACTGTACCAGCTTAAGGATCCTGAAAACACGCAGAACTCTAAGAATTCGGACCACTGCAAGAACTTCTCCTCCGGGAATCAGTACGCTCAGATAGGTCGGAATCACCGCAAAAAGATCGATCA
>DCAZ01000098.1:11214-11894 GCA_002313925.1 Gemmatimonadales bacterium UBA1120 | reverse complement strand
AGACGGATTAAAGATGTGCGCAGAACGGCCATCTTTCGTCCACCGGATAAGGTCTTTCCCTAGGTATCCCAGCAGGATCATCGCAAACTGCAAGTAGAACCATTCCGGCTTGAACCACAAGAAGAGATTGATACTGAAAATGATTGGGAAGGGACCGAACCCAAGTTGGTAGTTCTCGCGCCGGGACCACTGTAGCAAAGCATCTACACCGTATGCGAACACGAGTTGGGCAGCGATAAATGGTGCAAAAGCATAAACCTGATCTACGTACCGACCCCACCAGAAAAAAACGGTGCCTTGCGCGCAAGCCTGAACCCAATGGTGACGCCGGATAGCTAATTCAAGGGTTAGCGTCCGTTGCGCTGCTCGAGCCCTAATAAAGAGGACTAAAGCCCAAGCGATGAGCACGCCCGCAGCAAGAAAGAAAGTGTTTCGTAACCCTCCATCCCGCACCGGTGGGCACCATACAAAAGCTGCTAGAAGAGCTGCAAAGAAGCAGGGTACCAAAACAGCCTGGGCAGGTGAAAGCCGCTTTCCAACAGACGTCACTTGTGTCGCAGCACCGTTCATAGGCCTCATGGGCAAGCTACCGGAGATCTTCGGCTCGATGATGATGCATCAACCTGATGGGTGATGGAACCCCCTGTACGGCTCTGTAGCACAGACATTCTGCTAAACAA
>DCAZ01000098.1:0-10826 GCA_002313925.1 Gemmatimonadales bacterium UBA1120 | reverse complement strand
AGGATCTCCAAGAGATCGTCAGTGATGCGGCATTCGGCTACCTACCTGACATACTTCGTTAATCCGCCACCCGCTGTAGGACGAGAAATTGGACCTTCAGCTGCATAAACATTGCCATCGGCATCAACCGCAATGCCTTCACCAGCCACACCTGTATCCCGAGAGTCTATCTCATAAGGCGGGATGAAGGCCGTTACACGATCCTCCGAAGCTTGACCGATGCGAATGCCCGTGCTCCAACCTGGATGGTTATTCGGGTTGGTTTCGGAATCGATCGCGTACAACATGTCATCGTCTGTGATGAACAGTCCGCTGACACGGCTGAACTGCACATAGGAATCAAGATAGTTGCCGTCCTGGTCGAAGATCTGTATTCGGTGATTTCCTCGATCAGCAACAAAAAGGCGACCCTCGGAATCCATTTCCAATGCATGAGGGGTACGGAAGTTACCAATCTCCGTGCCAATTTTCCCCCACTCTTTGATGAACGTTCCGTCAGCGGAAAACTTCATGATCCGACCAGTTGCACCTTCCGTGACTGTCGGATTACCCGGAGTCAGCATGGACTGGCCACCATGTCCATCTGCTACAAAGATGCTTCCATCGGGGGCGGTGATAACATCGTTAGGTTGATTGAAGTGCTCGGAGTCGTTCCCTGGCTCACCGCGAGTGCCTAGCCTCAAGAGCACATCACCCGTCGCGCTAAACTTGATGAGATGGTGTCCGGTCATGTCTACAATCCAGACATTCCCGTCGGAATCGAGATGGATCCCGTGGGGGAGATCAAACTCCCCGACACCAAAACTGGTGAGCACCTCGCCGGTATTACGATCAAACTTGAGAACCGGATCGACCAGGTTCTCAGCGCATCCACCACCCAGAGCACTCGCACCACATCGATCATAGGCCCAGACGTTACCGTCATACGGATCGATATCAACACCGGCCGTAGAACCCCATGTCCTATTATCAGGAAGCGGACCCCATTCTGAGACAACCTCAGATGTGGGGTTCGGAAGGCCAGCAGCTGCCGGGTCGGTGACAGTTGATGGATCTGGAGCTTCAGGTGCTGGCGCGTCAGACTGACCGGCACAGCCCGACAATACAACACCAATTACTAGTGCAAACCCCAATGAAGGGAGCCGTGACAAAGACATTTTACCTCCTTGCTACTCTATTCAATTAGTTAATCAAATCGCCAAGCCGTGACATCTCATTTGGCAGCCCTAACGCTTAAACGCCTTACCTGCCTACCTCATTTTTCTCCTGATAGCGAGCACCACCCAAGACATTCGGAAGTGAGTAATTGCCCTCATGGCACGCATACTCATAGACCTGACCATCCAGCCGTGTGAACGGTACCTCACCCCCCCATACCTCTGTGTATGTCGTGAGATCATCAATCGTGAACTCGTAGACGATTGACTCCTTGTCGACACGGGTAAACCGCTCAATCACCTTAAGATCTTCTGAGGGCGGGACCCCGCGGAATGCGTGCTCAGGATTGAGATTTTTGGTCTCTACAACCAGCGTATTGCCTTCCCACCAGCCCCTAGAATCACCGAAGTATGGACGGACGTTAGTCGGTAAAGAACGTGGCTCGCCAAGCCGAATGATACGCACGTCGTGCACCATCTCCGCCATGATCATGACGTAGTCAGCATTTTGCACAATCGTATAATTGTTGTTGTACCAGTAGTTGGGCAGCATCGGAGGACCAGCGCTTGATCCAAAAGACACAATGCATCGCTCAGCAAGCGGGCGGACTTCCGGATGATCGTACGCACCAAACTGCCCGCTAAGAGCTCGGGAATCATCAACCCGGCGGCGCCCCTCTGAGGTCAAGCTCGGTACACGGCCGTTCGATGGGTTGGTGACGAGCGAACTCCTGAATTCCCCATTCACGACTGCCACCCGGTCTCCGGGCTCCCTGTAGAATTCGTTGTAGCAGGAGGTCGGACCATCGATGCAAACCGGGTGAGTACCACCTTCTGGTGGCGGAGGACGATTTGGATCACTTGCTTCAGCTTTCCGTGCAACAAGTTCCGCCTGCCCCTGTTCAATCTCGGCAACCTCTTGCTGGGTCAGGCCACGTTCCCAACCCGCGGGGCGCTCAAAAGGCGTGAGGGTTGCATTAGTCCAATTCCCCTGTAGGTCCGGATGACCGAACACGGTCCTGGGCACCTCCCATTGTTCGGAAGATGAGGCACGGTCCTGGGCGGTTACAGGAGAAACCGGCACTGCAAACCATATCAGGGCGGTACCAACAATCCAATAAAGCCTCAGAGACAGCAACCTTGAGAAATAGCTTTTCATTTTTGGACCTCCGAGTCAACGGACGCTCTACCACAGTGTCCGAACTTGATCAATCTGCCAATGGAACGCCTTAAGCGCGAGTGTTTTCCTATCAGCTAACAGTTCTGTCTTTACACTTCCAATAAAAAAACCCTGCGAGTTCTTGACTCGAAGGGTATAAAGGTCTCTGGGGTCGCATAAACGGAGCGCGAGGGATTCGAACCCCCAAGCCCTTTCGGGCGCTCGCTTTCGAGGCGAGTGCAATACCATTCTGCCAGCGCTCCTCGAGTAGACCGCTTACGCGACCTACCTAATCGGGGCGCCCGGATTCGAACCGGGGACCTCTGCGACCCGAACGCAGCGCTCTACCGGACTGAGCCACGCCCCGAAAACGAAACGGGTCATCCCAACACGGACGGGGTGGGATTCGAACCCACGCGGGCGTTAGCCCACACGATTTCCAATCGTGCGCCTTAAGCCACTCGGCCACCCGTCCACGGCCACCTGCGCCGCGGACTTCGGCGCAACCGGACCAAGTATTGATAGGCCATACAAACCAAAACGGAGGGAGTGGGATTCGAACCCACGTGGACGCGAAGTCCAACGCCTTAGCAGGGCGCCGCCTTTAGCCACTCGGCCATCCCTCCCCAATAGAGACATAAATATCTCTGAATTGCCCCGCTAGGGCTCGAACCTAGACTCTCCGGAACCAGAATCCGGCGTGTTGCCAGTTACACCACGGGGCAAAAGGAGCCACCTGTCGGATTCGAACCGACGACCCCGTCATTACGAGTGACGTGCTCTACCAACTGAGCTAAGGTGGCGGTCTCATAGTGGAGCCGAGGGGAATCGAACCCCTGACCTCAGCGTTGCGAACGCTGCGCTCTCCCAACTGAGCTACGGCCCCGAAGAAACCCCCTCCGCATGGGCGCGACAGGATTCGAACCTGTGACCTCTACGATGTCAACGTAGCGCTCTAACCAACTGAGCTACGCGCCCAATCCACTCGAACCCTTCGTTGAATACGCGCCCGGGAGGACTCGAACCCCCAGCCTCCTGGTCCGTAGCCAGACGCTCTATCCAATTGAGCTACGGGCGCTTACTCCACTGCATATGTTGTTGCTAAATGCCCACGACAGGACTCGAACCTGTACGCCGTTTCCGACACTGGTCCCTCAAACCAGCCTGTCTACCAATTCCAGCACGTGGGCATCAAATGGACTGACCTGCCAATCTCTAGCGCAATTCAGGATGCTCGAGGAGGGACTCGAACCCTCACGGGGTTAACCCCCACAGGGTCCTGAACCCTGCGCGTCTACCAATTCCGCCACCCGAGCGTTAGACCAGTCCGCACAACATGGAGCCGAGGGGAATCGAACCCCTGACCTCTTGAATGCCATTCAAGCGCTCTCCCGACTGAGCTACGGCCCCGATTCGCACGACCTAAGAGCCGCCACCGCTTCGGGCAGGTAACCGGCTCCATTATTTCAATCAGCTTCAGCGGGGCTGACGAGACTCGAACTCGCGACCTCCGGTGTGACAGACCGGCACTCTAACCAACTGAGCTACAGCCCCTATTCGCACAACTCCTTACTATGCTTCAACTTCATATCCCGACGGGGAATCGAACCCCGATTGCCAGGTTGAAAACCTGGTGTCCTAACCATTAGACGACCGGGACCCAGCAGCTCTTTATACAGGCCCGGAGGGAATCGAACCCCCAACCGCCGGTTTTGGAGACCGGTGCTCTACCAATTGAGCTACGGACCTAAATAATCCCTCCACCTCCGGCTTCGAGAAAATGGCCAGGGGCAGAATCGAACTGCCGACACCATGATTTTCAGTCATGTGCTCTACCAACTGAGCTACCTGGCCTCCATAAAAAAACCCGTCCGAGCCAAGTTAAGCGCGGACGGGGGCTTTTTCGGAGAGGGCCTAAGCTAAAGACGGCTCCCCGGCCCCGCCCGCCATCGCGGGCTCCATGTATCAGTGACCGTCCAAAACCTCCATGTCTGCATCGTGCAATCCTCGGGTCATCTTAACGTGGGAAACACCGTTGTGGGGCGACGCTTCAAAAGCAAATAGCGGGGGCGGGATTCGAACCCGCGACCTTCGGGTTATGAGCCCGACGAGCTACCAGACTGCTCCACCCCGCAATAGCGGGAAAGAAGTTAGTCGGGCCGCAGATAAGAGGTCAACCCGTTTTTTTGCACCCCTAGGCTCGTCCAACAAGAAGCGGAACCCGGTTGAGACAACCCCCCAACGAGCTTTACCTTTCCCACCCCTCGGGACGTGGCGCAGCCCGGTAGCGCACCTGAATGGGGTTCAGGGGGTCGCCGGTTCGAATCCGGCCGTCCCGATTTGGGAAAGGGTTCGACAGTAACGATTTACAAAAACGGGGGAGTCCAGGGATGGGCTCTCCCGTTTGCTTTCTGTGCAGAAGCTTGCTCTCGAGACCCCTAGGAGCTAGAAATCGACGTAGAAAGTAAAGGTTAAGATCGCTCGAAGTCGTGGACGGTTATGCCACGGCAAAGGAACAGAAGAATGACTGGCAAGCGACTTCTATTTTTCTCCTTGATTACAACTATCGGCAGCTCAGGCTGCATGAGCGGTAACTCTATATCCGTTAGCGAAGAGGCAAGTGCAGGTCCAGAAGTGGATCAAGTGTTTGAGCTAAGAACATATACAGCAGCAGAAGGAAAGTTCGACGATCTGCTCGCCCGATTCAGGGACCACACTCTCAGAATCTTCGAAAAACATGGTATGACGAATGTTGGTTACTGGACCCCACAGGATGAGCCGCTCTCAGCCAACACCCTGATCTACGTGCTAGCACACCCTTCGCGGGAGGCAGCCGAGCAAAGTTGGCGCGATTTTTCAAGCGATCCAGAGTGGCAAAGCGTTGCTGAAGAATCACAAAAGGATGGCCGGCTAATTACAGGTCTAGAAAGAGTCTTTCTAGACCCAACAGACTTTTCTCCCATGCGGTAAACAATCACCGAAGGATCGCCGATTGGGCCTTCAGGGGCTATTCTCGGCAGTGAAAATCGGAGTCATCAACGTGGGTCGAAGCAAAGCGTTCTGGAATACCTCACCACAAACAGAAGTCGGCGTTAGAACCTAAGAATACATGACAATAAGCTGGAGATGACCATGCTTCGCACTGTCTTTTTTATGTGTTTAGTAATCCTCACACCGGTTCCCATTTCTGCTCAAATGGGACGCCAGCTAACGCTTGAGGACTATTATAGGATAAAGAGCGTCGGGTCTCCGATGATCTCCCCATCAGGCGATTGGATCACATTCACGGTATCTCAACGTATTGAAGAGACAAATGGGACCACAACCGAGTCATGGGTGGTGCGATCGGACGGATCCGGGATACCCGTAAGGGTGCAACACAATGGCCAGAATGTTTCCAATCCTCGGTGGTCCGATGATGGGCATTTGAGGTTCAGTCACCAAGATGCCGTCTGGCTCACTGATCCTGAACGACCAGACGGGCCTGCAGTAAGGGATGAGAGTGTCGCTTCTCCAGGTGTGCAGAGCCCGGATGGGCAGTGGACAGCACTCACACAAGATATGCCCAAGCCTGAGCTCCCAGAATCCAATCTATCAGAGTTTGAACGCCGACATGAGGAAAGGTTCAGAGGGGATGCTTTCGACTGGTATCCATTCCGGAGGGACGGTCAGAGATTCCCTCTCCCTGATGCAAGCGAACAGGCACTAACCGAGATCTTTATCGCAGCCACAGAGGGCAGCGAGAGACCACGACAGCTTACGCAGCTGGGGTTACGACCAAGCAACCTGCGATGGAGACCTGATGGCAATGGGCTCCTCTTTACAGCTGATGAAGCCGTTCTTGATGAACTTGCCTACGGCCGTTCAGATCTTTTCTTGCTCACTTTCGAGGGTGAGCTGACTCGCCTCACCAACGACGGCTATACGTACTCGAGTGCTGGGTTCTCACCGGATGGACGATGGATCTCTTATACGCGCGCCTTCGGTACCAACATGATCATTGATCGAAAGTTGAAGCACGGTGGGCCAAGAGACTTGTATGTCCAACCAGCCGATGGTGGTGAGCCGCTGAACCTCACTGAAGACTGGGACCTCGACCCGGGCAATCCGATGTGGTCGCCAGACAATCAGTACATCTACTTCGTTACCGGAATCGGAGGAGCCAGGCACCTCTTCCGCGTCTCTCCGAACGGCGGAGATGTAGAACAGGTCACGACTGGACATCGACGAATCAATGGCCTCGACATTGATGAATCTTTCCAACGGATGACCTACACTGTCGGAGAATTTGAGAGGCCTTCAGACATATATGTTGCTGACATCGATGGCGGGAACGAGAAACGGCTCACCGATATCCACGCTGACTTTTTCACAGAAGTTGAGGTTGCAACCCACCCATCAGAGCAGATCCTCTACAAGAGTTACGATGGCACACCGGTCGAGGGGTTTCTTTTATACCCATTCGGCTACGATCCACAGGGGCGATACCCACTGATTGTCGTGAACCATGGAGGTCCACATTCCGCGTCAGGATATGGATTCAACTTCAAGAATATGCTCTTTGCAGCGAATGGATACTTTGTCTTTCTGCCTAATTTCCGTAGCTCAACAGGCTACGGAGACGCATTCAAGTGGGGGACCTGGGGAGCATGGGGCACGAATGACGGAGAAGATGTACTCTCAGGCATCGACCATCTCATCACTCGATACCCAATTGACCGGGAACACGTAGGGACCACCGGTCACTCGTATGGTGGCATCCTGACCAACTGGTTGATCACTAGATATCCAGACCGGTTTGAGGCAGCTATATCCGGTGCTGGAGCTTCCAATTGGACCAGTAACTACGCGCTTTCAGACGTCGCTCGTACCAAGGAACTGGAATTCCTAGGTCCACCCTGGGACCCAGAGGCTCGTGAGATCATGATCAAGCAATCCGCCTATCTGAACTCGGGCGGAGTGCAGGCAGCAACTCTGTTTGTTCATGGTGAGGAGGACTACCGGGTACCTCTAGAAGGCTCGATCCAGTTATACACATCTCTAAAAAAACAACGCGTGCCCACCAAGCTCATCATCTATGAAGGCATGGCACACGGCATTCGGGGGCACTGGAATAACGTGCATCGGATGGTAAATGAACTCCGGTGGTGGGATACCTACATGAAATCTGCTAACACAGTGCCCGTGAGCGATGGTGACAATCATTGAATAGTTGATGTGACGGGCATTTCCTGGCGAACTACTTGTTAAGCGGTATCAAACAGTGACACCACTGCCGCGAGCCTTGATCTTGACTTTGGCCTTCTGCCTTGGCCTTCCGCTTGTTCAGATCTCGGGTACGCTTCACAGTCAAGCAGTCCCCACTGATTCGATCCTCGCTATCGCTCATAGGCTCTTCGACGAGGCAACCTTATTAGCCGACCAGGGCCTCCACGACGAAGCGGAGACCAGACTCTGGCAGACACTTGATATTCGCGAAAAAGCCCTCGGGCTGGACCACCCGGACGTAGCGCTTACCCTGCACAATCTGGGCTTCATCTACAATGCTCAAGATCGCTATGAAGAAGCGGAACCACTCCTGCGGCGGGCGCTTATTATCCGTGAAACAGTGCTCGGTCCTCAGCATTTGGAAGTAGCGCTCACACTGAACAGCTTAGCTTTCACCTACGGAGTCCAGTCCCGTTATGACGAAGCGGAGCCGCTATACGAGCGGGCCCTGGCAATTAGGGAATCCACCCTGGGCCCGGCCCACCCGGATGTGGCATTCGCGATGAATAATCTGGCTTTCTTCTATGCGATGCAGTCCCGTTATGACGAAGCGGAACCACTATATGAGCGAGCCCTAGCAATCGACGAAATTGTGCTAGGGCCAAATCACTTAGAAGTGGCCCACGTCCTGAGCAATCTGGGTATGCTCTATGACGATCTGGGCCGATATGCAGAGGCCAGGCCAGTCTACGAACGCGTATTAGCGATCAGGGAGGCAGTGCTAGGCTCGAGTCACCCAGACGTCGCTAATATCCTGATCAACCTAGCTTCGCTCTACCACCACCAGAGGCGGTACGCTGAAGCGGTCCCACTCTATCGGCGGTCTCTGGATATCAGGAGAGCCGAGCTCGGTCCGGAACACTCCGACACTAGCCTTGCACTGGAAAACTTGATCCTGGCTTGCGAGCTATTGTTTGCACTTCCAGACGTAGTCCAAGAACAGCGGTCAATTACGGCTCCAGAATCTATGGCCATGCTTTGTCGTCTAAGTCCATAAAATAGTCAGGGCGCCGACTCCAATGAGGAGGCCGGCGCCCTGAACTTCATTTGCGTTAGGTAATGTTACCGTCCGCGCACACGACTCCTAGGATCCTCGTCTGATCCAGATCTAAGATCCTCAGGTAATGGATCCCCTACCACAATATGCCTCTCATCCAGAGTCTGGAAGTTCATATAACCCTGCGACATTTCAGCATGTGTGGGGCGTCCCCAGCGGACATCAACACTCGGATCAGGGTTGTTTGGATTATCCTCTGAATTATCCCACCAAAGCGTGAATCGGAGCGCCGAACCCTTGGGTGCAAAAACAGGCTCCCTAAACGCGTACGAGTGCTGCCAGTTGAACTCGTACTTAGGAACATGGAGAAGGGTCTCATGTCGCCCGTCAGGATATGTGATCTCGTACAAAGCAGCCTTCCCACGCAGATGCATGTGCGGCATAAAGCTCAAAATCTCTACGTCTTCTTCAAATTCATATTCAATGGATTTGGAGTAGCTCGGGTCCCCAGCTGGTATCAAGAGTGAAGCCGGATTCATCCAGAGTTGGTCACCACCGGTAACATGGCGAATTACATCCCCATCTTTTTTGAACGTAATGCCTGCTTTGATATTGCTGCACACAGCGGTTCCGGGCCCAGGCTCCTTATTGTAGTGCATGTTGAACATGATCTCCCGTGGCCCCGAACGAAGTAGTCGACCATAGCCCTCTTCATAAATTCTCGGCTTAGCTCCGGGAACCAAGCCTCCGACACCACCTATGATGTGATGCACTGCAGGTCCGTTACGATATTCGATCGATTGAATCCATCGATCTTCCGGTAGCATGTCCTCCGTAAGCTGAACGGGGATATTCACATATATATCGCGAACATCGTCATCCATGCAGTACTGCTCATCGAATTCTAGTACCAGATCCGGTTCACCCAGGAACCAATCGTTCGCACCTATAGATGCAGATAACACAGCTTCGGGCACCGGGGGCGCATCTTCAGGATCCCCAGCACTCGCGCCTTCCTCTGCCCAAGCGATCAGCGTTGTTTTCTCATCATCTTCCAGGTAACGGTCGCCCTTGAACATCCCGTGTTGCCATTCTGCCGCAGACCAAGGCGGCATGCGACCTTCCCTTATGGCGCTCGCGATTCTGCGGGCCCGCGGGCGCGCATCTTCATAGGTCATCAGAGAGAACGGTGCCACGTTCCCTCCCATGTTCAATCCAGCAGGCTGGTGGCATGAAACACAGTTCTCATGCAGGATCGGTAGGACGTCGGCATAAAACGTAGGTGCGTCGTGTGTTACCGCTGGAATCTGATCGGCGACGACGACTCTCACACCCTGTGCATCTTGAGCATCTAATGGCCCGACCATAGCCTGGGCAATAAATGCTAGTGCAATCAACCGGGCGATTCTAACGACACTTGTAGGAATCACTCTGAGCATATAAGGGCCTCCCGTCGGGCAAAACTCAGCATGCCAATCATTTAAAAACTGAGTTTGGCATAGTACCGATCAATACCCAAGACAGAAGCGTATGGCAAGGTATCCGCCAAATAGAGACGTGTGAGAACCCCATACTCCATACTCTAGAGTCCAAGAACCCCAAAATGACTGGCTTACCGAGGGGGATTCACCTCATATTGGCTCATTGGAGTCTCTTCGGTGCGCTAGATTCACTGAACTGGCCAAGGCTTTATCCAGAGAGCCTAAGGGGGTAGCAAATGAGTGTTCGATATCCAGCATCTTTCCTAGTGCTACTGGTTACCATGGCATTCTCTGGACTCTGCGCACAGTCAGCCGGACAGGTAGATCCTCAAGAAACTGAGCAATGGGTAATGCCCAGAACACCGGATGGTCATCCAGACCTCCAAGGCAACTGGACAAACAAAACGATTACTCCGTTCGAGCGTGCAGAAGACCAGAGTCCTGTCTTCAGTTGGGATCAGGTTGCGACCCTTGAAGGCAGAGCAGAGGCCCGCGTGGAAAGAGGGGCGCAAGCAAGTGACCCGAGTCGGCCACCACCTAGGACTGCCCGTTCGACTGGCGGCTACAACAACGTCTATATAGATCGGGGCGACCGAGTAGCAATCGTACATGGAGAGCCCAGAAGCTCACTTCTAACGCATCCACCGGACGGTCGTAGGCCTCCATTTACCAAAACAGGTGAGCAACGGATAACAGATTATAGGGCATTCAGGCGCCAATTCGGCACATATGACAACCCGGAGAACAGGCCGCTTGGCGAACGC
>DCAZ01000008.1 GCA_002313925.1 Gemmatimonadales bacterium UBA1120 | reverse complement strand
TCTTCTTCTGGCGACTCTTCTGTTGATGTGAGACCTTCTGAATCTAAAGAGGTCTCCTTTTTGTGCTTTTTCTTTAGTTCTCTATAACCGACTGGTTCATCTTCAGGTCCACTCTCAGCCTCCGCCTTTTCTACCGCCAAAGCGGCAGCTACGACTCGAGCTTCCTCGATTTCTTCTGGAGCCTTCTTGTCCGGAGTTTCAGTAATTTCAAGTTCGATCTTCCTATTAGCCGCATCTGAGTGCATTACCCGGATGCTCACCGAGTCACCTGGCACGTAGTATTCATCAAGGGTTTCACTTTCATCTATGCCAGCATCGCTCAGTGAGATGAATCCTTCAACATCATCTCCAAGATCAACCGTTAGACCGCCCTCTTCTATCCGAACCACTACTCCGGATGATTCAGCGTTAGGTGCAAAACGTTCAACAAGGGTTGGCCAAGGATCATCTGTGAGTTGTTTTAACCCCAAAGAAATCCGTTTGTTTTCGGGATCCACATCAAGAACCATCACATCGATTTTCGCGCCCTTTTCTACGATCTCCGAAGGATGCTGAACCCTTTTGGTCCAGCTCATATCTGATACATGGACAAGTCCATCGATCCCATTTTCGATTTCAATGAAGGCCCCGAACGAAGTGAGGTTCCTTACTGTTCCACCCAAACTCGTTCCGGTAGGATATTTTGAAGGCAACGCCAACCAGGGATCTTCTTCAATCTGCTTCATTCCTAGAGAGATCTTCTCATCTTCTTGATCAACCCGAAGGACTACTGCTTCGATAGATTCATTAATTTCAACTACCTTCGAAGGGTGTCGTATATTTCGAGTCCATGACATCTCCGAGATATGCACCAGGCCTTCTACCCCTCGCTCGAGCTCAATGAAGGCCCCGTAATTCGTTATAGACACCACTCTTCCATAGACACGAGCACCGACGGGGTACTTCTTCCCAATGTCCGTCCATGGGTAAGGAAGTAATTGCTTAAGTCCGAGTGAAATTCTCTCTCGGTCCCAATCGATATCTAGGACTTTCACATCGATCCCTTTTCCGATATCGACGACCTCGGAGGGATGCCCAACACGGCCCCACGACATGTCAGTGATATGGAGAAGTCCGTCGAGTCCGCCAAGATCAATGAATGCACCAAAATCAGTAATGTTCTTGACCTGTCCCTCTCGGACCTGACCAATGAGGAGTTCCTTGACCAGTGTATCTCGTTTCTTCTCGCGCTCACCCTCAAGTATCACTCTTCGTGAAACTACGATGTTTCGACGACGCTTATTCAGTTTGATGATCTTGAATTTATAGACCTCTCCTATGAGGTCCTCGATATTCGGAACCCTCCGCAGGGCAATCTGTGATCCCGGAAGGAATGCATCCACTCCCATGAGATCCACAGTGACACCACCCTTGATCTTTCGTACTAAAGTTCCCTTTACCGGACGGTCTTCGTCATGCGCTTCACGGATCTTCTCCCAGACCCGTAAGAAATCGGCCTTCTTCTTCGACAACACGACAGCACCATCGTCATCTTCAAGGCTTTCGAGTAAGACCTCAATATCTTCCCCTTCAACTGGAAGGTCTTTGAATTCGTCAAGAGGAACCGCCCCTTCACTCTTAAAACCGAACTCTAAGATCACTACTGCATCGGTCACTTTGAGGACAACGGCCTTGACGATCGCTCCTTCTTTGAATTCTTGGAAATCTGCACTGAAGTGAGCAAGGAGAACCTCAAACTCTTCTTTCGAAGTAGAGAGTTTTTCTTCTCCGTATGGGTCATTGAAGAGTTCTGGTGAAATCCCATCAACAGGCTCGTGAACAGAATTCATCGCCTGTGCTTCTTGGGCGGATAACGTTGTCACTTCGCCTGTCATAGCGTCGACCACTGTCTCTTCATCAGAATCCAGGTCGTCGTCAGCCGAATCTCGGGCTCCTGTTTCCAGATCCTGCGGGTCCGAGTCGTTTTCAGGCTCTAGGATATCACTCATCACAACTCCAATCGTTACCCGAACGAATGCAAGGGCAACGGAACCGGTGCTTGGAGGACAAGCCCGGGTTGAAGGGTTATCAGAAGGCGAAAAGCTAGATTCTGTCTACAACAGGGTCAACTGATGTGCGAGATCTACAATAGCCTGTACCTGTTCCTCAAACGCCAATCCCGTCGTATCGAGTTCGATAGCATCTTCTGCTTTCTTGAGTGGTGAAATTGTGCGCTGGCTATCCGATTGGTCCCTTGTATCAAGGGCCCTTGCTTGTTGGGCAAGTGCAAAATCATCAGGAGAATCCTCCCCTACTTCTCTTAAACGTCGCATCGCCCGTTCCTCCAAGTCAGCAATCAAGTAGATCTTGAGTTCAGCATGAGGGAAAACCGCGGTCCCCATATCTCGGCCGTCCGTGACTAACCGTCCATCTTCCCCAGCTTTCCTTTGTAATCCCAAGATACTTTGTCGGGAGGCCGGTAAGCTGGCCACAAAGGAAACACGATCCGTAACCTCAGGAGTGCGAAGTTCGCTATCTACCGCCTGACCCCTTAGGAGGACCTGGAATCTATTTTCAAATGTTTCCAGGTTGATATCTAGATTAGTGAAGCCTTGCTCGCTGAGGTTTCCCCAGTCTGCCTCTTCCACACTAGATCTAAGAAGCCCGAGGGTTATTGCTCGGTATAGAGCTCCCGAATCTAGATGACGAAAGCCCAGTCTTTTAGCTACAGCCTTCGCCGTACTTGATTTTCCAGACCCGGCGGGACCATCCAGCGTAATAATCGGTCCCTCGCGTCTGGAATCAGTTCTCATACTCAAGCGGTTTGGGTGAGTTTATCAAGAAGTCCCCAGAATCCTGGAAAGCTGATATCTGAGAGCGTTGGATCATCAATCTCAATATGAGTTCCCTTTAGCCTTGCGAGTACACCGAATGCCATAGCGATCCGATGATCACCAAATGCTCGGATTCGTCCCTTCAACGGACGTGTCGTGCCCTCTATTTCAAGTCCGTCCTCATGTTCGACGACTTCCACTCCCAGTGTCTGAAGGTTATACACCAACGAGTGAATCCGATCTGACTCTTTGAGTCTAAGTTCACCGGCACCACGGATGCTTGTCCTTCCCTCTGAACAGGCACCCAATACGGCAATGATCGGAAGTTCATCTATAACAGCTGGGACCTCTTCCGCGTCCACCACAGTATCGTGCAACTCTGAGGGACTAGCTGTTATTAAACCTCTCGGCTCACAAGTATTCCCTGAGCCAGTCTCCTCGATCGTCAAATCAATTCCCATTCGGGAAAACACATCGAGGAATCCAGTACGAGTGCGATTAAGGCTAACGTTATCTATGGTGACTGAGACACCAGCCCCCCCAAGGGCGGCGAAGGCGATGACGAATGCGGCAGAGGACACATCCCCTGGAACTGAAAAATCGAGGGGAGCAAAAATGTCGGGGGGGTTATTGAGTTCTACTTGGTGACCACTTGGTATGTTTCGAATCGAAATTGGAGCCCCTATCTCAGCGAATAGACGCTCAGTGTGATCTCGCGACTGTTGCGCTTCTGTAACCACTACCTCGGTGCGCCCTACGAGACCAGCCAAGAGGATTGCACTCTTTACCTGCGCGCTAGGTACTGGGCTCATCCAATCGATTGAGCGAAGTGGACCAGAGCGATCAACTCGGATAGGTATACACCCCTCTTCGCATAAGTGTTCTAAGCGTGCTCCCATCGTCCGTAGAGGGCTGCAGATTCTACGCATTGGGCGAGATTGTAGGGAAACGTCACCCACCAAGGTGGCTTCAATCTGACTACCAGCGAGGACTCCGAGAAGAAGACGGGCTCCCGTTCCGCTATTGCCCAAATCCAGATTCTGCACGGGCGATTTCAGACCATCCGACCCTACCCCGGTAATGCATAATTCGCTCCCGTCTGAGGGGATCCTCGGAAGTGCCACGCCCAGCAGGCGGAGAGCTTGAGCAGTCGCTTCGACGTCACCACCATGTAGGAGTCCTCTCAAACGACTTTCACCCGAGGCAAGCGCAGCTAGGATCAGTACTCTTTGGGTGATTGATTTATCACCTGGGACGTGGACCTTCACGGAATCAGAATCCTTTTGCGTCTTATTGTCACCGTGAAGTTGTTCCTTTACCTCTAGCACACGCCCAGTTTGCCAAAGCGGCTTATTAGGGTTCTAACATGTTTGGTCACGAATTTGTCTCACTTAGAGAGCTGTTATCGTAATCCACCTCTAAACTGAGACCGTCATGGGCAATCCTAGCTCCACGAAAAATTGCGTTGGCCTCATTCTTTAATATCCCAGGATCCTCCGAATATCTTGCCGATAAGTGAGTGAGTATTAGTGAGCGCACATCACATTCCTTGGCAACATGTGCTGCTTCAGCTGCAGTACTGTGGAATGTCTCTCGGGCCCTGTCCTGCTCCTCATCACCGAATGTAGCCTCATGTATTAAGATGTCGGCCGCGCGCGCGCACTCTACTGTCGTCTCACATGGGCGAGTATCCCCAGTATATACGACTCTGCGGCCGGGCCTAGATTCTCCCACCAGATCTTCAGCGTGTATTACGCGCCCGTTGACCTCAACATCCTCTCCGCGATGCACTTTTCCGAAAAGTGGGCCCTCTGGGATCCCGAATTGCCTCGCCTTCTCCACATCAAAACGCCCAAGGCGTTGATCCTCAACTAAACACCAACCCACAGCGTTCTTTCCATGATTCACCGGGAATGCTAGAACCTGATAGCCCTCACATTTTAGTCCTTCTCCGGGCCGTACGCCCTTGATTTCTACAGGGAACTTCTCACGCTCAACTCCTAGCCGGACTGCATCTTGCAGAATCCGCTCCGAACCCACTGGACCGAAGAGGGAAATCGGTTCTGTCCTACCCTGAAGGGCCATAGTTCGTAAGAGTCCGGTTACTCCCAGAAAATGATCCGCATGGAGATGTGTAATGAATATCCATTTGACCGAGAAGCCCGTCCCGAAACGCATCATTTGGCGCTGTGTCCCTTCGCCACAGTCAAAGAGGAATAGGTCCCCCTCACGCTGGACCGCGATCGAACTCACATTACGTCCGACGGTAGGCCGGGACGCCGCAGTTCCTAAGAAAGTGATCCGGATCATTGAATCAGATTTAAAGGGCTCAAAGTATAGTGTTCACCACAAACGTATCTGAATCTGGAAGGTACGACCCGGCTGCGGGAGTCCGCATTGGTCGTAAACAGAAGCGTCAGTAGCATTCCTCAGGCCTACCCCTGCCTCTACGCGAGCCAAGTTCGAGCCTGAATGAAGCCTAAAGAAACCGCGTAATCGCAGGTCAAGCATCCCGCTGTTAGGCAAATTCTGGAGGCCGCCTATTTCTGGATTCTCGCACATCTGGCTACCCATAACACGCAGATTACCTGAAGCACGAAAAACATCTCCCAAAGGGGTTTCCAATCCCACTCGGCCAATAATGATCGGCTCATACTCCAGTTGTACGCGTGCTCCATCCTGATCAATACCAGTTACGTCCTGAATCGTTACATCCCCAGAGAGTGTTGCTAGGCCTATCGTACGAACCGCGAGAAACTCCAACCCAAGACTCTTGATTCGTTCATGATTAATGCGTTTGAACCTAGGAATACCATCGATTCCTACGACGGATGACCGCACAATGCCATTCTTTAGGCGTTGATAAAATCCCACCACTTGGATGGACGAGTTATTGGCACCGAGAGTCATCCCGGCCTCCGAACCAAATAGGGTTTCCACTCCGAGGTTTGGGTTCGGTACGAATCGTCCTAACGCTTCCGAATACAGTTCTCTGAGTGACGGGAACCGGGATCTGCGACTGAAATTGGCATGTAAGACAAGTCCGGGTTGAATTAACGAACTGATGCCTGCACGAAATCCAAAATCACTGAGTCCGTTCAATGGGGGCTTGTCACCGCTCTTGGGAGTATCGCTCCCATCAAGGGCTGCTCCTAAGGAAAATCGAGTCGCATCTCGATTACCAATTCTCCACTCTGATTCTATTCCAAAACCCCATAGACGCTGCCGGTAGCTCGCAACGTTGCCTCCATTCAAGACCTCATCCCTTCCCACTCGGGAAAAAGTGAAGGCTGAACGTAAATCCCCACGCGTACCTAGAGTGTGATCTCCTTTTGCACGAAGCGTGATCGTCCGATCATCGGCTTCCTCTCCTCCATTCACCGTGCTAAAAGACTCCGTTTCATATCGGTCGATTTGACTCGAACCCGCGTCGAGTCCGAAGCTAAACTCGAAACTTCTGACGCCACCGTTTGTCTCCTGCTCCCCACTTCCTCCTGAGAGGGCAACCAAAACACGGTTCTGCTCAGGATACCTCCAGAATCTAGGACTATCCTGGTGGGCTTCTGGCGGCACTCCCCGGTCAAGGTCATAGACTGAGGTGGTCAAGGCCGCCCATCCACCACCTTCGTTCATATAACGAGCAGCGAGATAGCCGTCTGAACGACGCGAGTCACTATTCAACCTCAGCCCGTCAAGGTCTGCCAAGTACTCGCTACGAAGCTCTGTATCTTCACTAGCCGCTGAGGGCAGAGGTACCCCTTTATTGGCCCGGTGCCCGGCCCCAGCTCTGACCATAAGGTGAGCATTCCCTATCTCAATCCTTCTTGCCGTAGCAGCTGACAAACTCGTCCCGCCGGTCTCCTCCAGTGAAAGTGCGATCGATACCGATGCTTCCGGGTCAGGGCGCGAGGGACCGCGAGCAATATCTACCTCTATGACTCCACCAATCGTATTAGGTCCGTGCAGGACTGACGACGAACCTCTCACCACCCTGACACTTTGAGCCCCAGTCATGGGGACAATCGACATGTCACTCCTGTGGTCCCAGCCAATGGTAATAGGAACCCCATCGATGAATACTCCAATTTGCCGTTCTTTAGAACCTCTGAGTGTTGGTTGCGATTCGCCACGACTATTCTTCCGAACCACAATCAGGGGCATCGCCCGAAGGACTTCTTCCATAGAAGGAGCTGGCAAGGCACCCAAGGAGTCGAGTTCGAGGATCACTGCGCTCGCCCCTCCTGTTGTGAGCACAGGACGGGCAACTCGGACAGTTATACCCGGCAGGTCATATCCAATCGAAACGATGGATGAATCGACTTGGATCGTGTCTCGGACATCTTGGGCTGCCCCAGCAAATGGAAGCCAGATACAGATGAGCAGGACAAGTTTATGACAAATTCGCATGAACGCTGGTTCAGAGTAATACTTCCCATCACGAACCATCAGTATGGCACATCGCCCTGATTGTTCCGGCTTAGTTTAGAGTCGCTAAACATCTACCAGAGATGCAGCTCTGTATGACAACGCAGTTCTTTCTTGTGATAAGAAGTGTTGGACAGAGTCGCCCTCTCACAATATCGTGAAGTAAATTGATCAAGTTCTCGGAGGAACTATGCAAAGCCGTCGGAGTTTCTTGGGTACGGTCTCAGTCCCAGCAGCAGCGGCCCTGGGCTTATCAATTCGACCGGTAGAGCTACGTGCAATGGCCCACGACATCGCGGAAAACCTACGCAAGCATCCCGGGACCGCTTCGGCACTAGCAGGTGATGAGGACTTCTGGTTTGAGGTTGCTCAAGCTTTCACGGTCGACCGCACTTTGGTCAACCTCAATAACGGTGGTGTAAGTCCTGCTCCATCCTTGGTACAGGATGCAATGAAGAGGCACTTGGATTTCTCTAACCTGGCACCTACGTACACTATGTGGCAGGTGCTTGAACCTCAGCGGGAAGGCGTACGTGCCCGAATGGCACGACAATGGGGAGTCGATACAGAAGAAATCGCGTTCACTAGAAACTCCTCTGAGAGTTTGCAGACAATGCAGTTTGGAATCGACCTGCAACGTGGCGATGAAGTCCTAACTACAACGCAGGATTACGGTCGCATGATTACGACCTTCAGGCAGCGTGTCCGACGGGAAGGGATCGTGCTCAATCAAATTCAGATTCCAGTACCAGCTGAAGATCCGAAGGAGATAGTCCGGCTATTTGCGGAAGCGATCACGCCTCGCACAAGGGCGATCCTAGCCTGTCACATGATCAACCTTACCGGTCAAATTTTGCCGGTCACCGAGTTGAATGCACTGGCTCGGCAGCATGGTATCCCATTAATCATCGATGGTGCACACGCACTAGCTCACTTTGACTTTTCACTGGCTGAGTTAGATGTGGATAACTATTCAACTAGCCTTCATAAATGGCTCTTTGCACCTCACGGGACCGGATTGCTTTACGTACGACGTGAGAAGATTCCAGATATATGGCCATTAATGGCAGCACCTGAGCGGATGGATACCGATATCCGGAAGTTCGAAGAGATCGGGACGCACCCTGCAGCTAATTACCTGGCTATAGGAGAAGCGCTCACATTCCATCAGGGATTAGGACCGAAGCGGAAAGAAGAGCGATTGATATACCTCAGGGATTATTGGGCTGAACAACTTCTTCAGAATGACAATGTGCGACTTCATACAAGTCTTAAGCCCGGTTTCGCTTGCGGAATCGCTTGTGTGCAGGTTGAGGGGGTCGAGACTAATGATCTCCGAGATTACCTATGGAATGATCATAGGATCATAAGTGTTGCGATCAATCACTCTGAATTCCAAGGACTCCGGGTCAGCCCGAGCGTCTATACGACGCTTCATGAGTTAGACCGGTTCATCGACGCAGTTGATGGAGTCGCTAGGAGAGGCCTGCCCTCGTAGGTCTATCGGCAAGGTGAACTAGTTCTCCTTTAGACTATGAGATAATCGGTGGTAGGCCCTGTTCAGCCAGGACCTGATTAAACCTCGCCAAGTCAGATGCAGCAATTTCAGCCCAACGCAGCAAACTGTCCGTAACACGCTGTCTGTAGATAGTACGGATCTCGAACATCTGGTCGGTAGGACGATTATCTGAACCAGATGAGTACCCACTCAAACTGGAAAGTTTAGCCCACAGTTGACGTGGCCAGCGGATGGTGTCCTGCCGTGCTGAGCCACCGGTTAAACGGAGGTCAAATAATCTCATCTCTAGCTCAATTAAGAGCTGGTCCAATATTTCTCCCGCGCTCACAATGTCACTGTAACCAGGATCTCCAGCCAGCCGGTCCTTTAGGTCTTCTAGGCTTTTCCTTGTCCACTCGATGCGATCGATAAGTGCACCGGTCGAATCACTTAATTCTCGTAATTCCAGTTGTAGGTTGAGCTGGGCCTCCATATCTGAAGCGCTCGCACTTGATTCAGGGTCTTGGAGTACCTCAAGCCACACGGATTGCTCTTCGTGCCCCGCAAGTACGAGGGTTACTCGGTAAAGTCCTGGGACAGCAAGTGGGCGGACCACTCCACCATCAGGAGGAGGCCTCCAACCTGAGGGGCCAACTTCCCGGTGGCTGTGCTCGAGTGGACTCGTCCGCAGACGAGGTGCGCTAGACGACTCATAGCGCAGGTCCCAAAACACACGGTTTAGACCGCCAGTACCTGTAGTAGATAGCGTCCGGACGTGCTCACCTGATTCAGTGGTTATGATTATCTGGGCACGGCTTTCAGTACCTTGGCCAAGATAAAAGTTGAGTGACGCACCAGAAGTGGGATTTTCCCCAGCAGCAGGATCATCCGGCTGACTATTCTTTCCCTCACGCGGTAGGAACCTGTACGCAGGCCTTGGCTGGAAGAGATGAAAGTCACTGGCTAACACTTGATCTGTGAGCTGCTGAATAGGGGTGATGTCATCCAGAATCCAGAATCCCCTTCCGTACGTTGCTACAACTAAGTCATTGAAGTGCGTTTGTACTGTCATCCAGTAAGCAGGCGCATGTGGTAGATCGCCCTGGAGGGGGATCCAAGATATCCCATCATCGAATGACACAAGAACAGAATTTTCCGTTCCCAGGTATAGGAGGCCGGGGCGAGTCGGATCCTCTCGGACCACATGAGCATAGCTGAACACACTTCGCGGTATGTCACCTGCTAGAGCCCGCCATGACCGTCCATAATCTTCGGTCTTGTAGACAAAGGGCTCAGTGTTTCCCAGCTGGTGAAAGTCGACTGTCAGGTAGGCAACTCCAGCGTCGAAACGGGAAGGTTCTATGTTGCTCACGGTTCCCCAAGGGGGTAGGTCCGGAATGTTTTGGGTCACGTTTTCCCATGTGTCACCGCCATCGCGAGTCAGGTGTACGAGCCCGTCGTTCGATCCGGTCCAAATCAGCCCCCGGTCTATCGGTGATTCTGCTATAGCGAAAAGCACAGATGCGTAAACCGGGCTCACGTCTTCGGTGGTAAGTCCACCAGTCTGCTGCTGCTTGGTCGTATCATTCCGAGTCAGGTCAGGACTGATCACGCTCCAGCTTTGCCCGCCATCAGTAGTCATATGTACGTGCTGACTACCAGCATAAACCATCTCGTGGTCGTGTGGAGAAATATGTACCGGGAAAGTCCACTGGAATCGATACCTTACCCGATTAGCAGGCCAACCCTCTGGATTGTCTGGCCATACACTTACAGTACGTGTGATTCCAGTAGAAATTTCATGTCGATCGAGAATACCTTCGTAGCAACCAGACCAGACTACGTCATTCGTAACTGTGTCCGGCACGGCAAATCCCGATTCACATCCCCCAATTGATCCCCAAGCACCGATGGGAATTGAACCTCCAGATAGGGTATTAGAAGGCCCCATCGTCGAGGGTCCGTCCTGTCTATTCCCGAAGAGATTGTAGGGCACCTTAGTATCCGTATAGACATGGTACATTTGCGCGATGGGCAGCAATGGCCGATACCAAGTCCGACCCCTGTTCGTGGAAATCTTCACGCCCTGGTCATTTCCAACTATCATGCGATCAGGGGCCAAGGGGTCAATCCACATGTCGTGGTTATCCCCCCCTCCCTCACTGCTAAAGGTGATCCCGCCATCAAGTGATCTCGTATGCTGGGTAGACATGAAATGAACTTCATCAGCATCGTCCGGAGCAGCATGTAATCGGCTGTAGTACAGGGGCCGTTGGGCGAGTGCATGGTCACCGTTTACCATCCGCCAAGAACCACCTCCATCATCCGAACGCCAGAGCGTACCTTCGTGATCCACTAAGGGCTCGTATTCACGATTCGAATTTGTCTCGATGAGAGCATAAACACGGTCCGGATCTGCAGGGGACATCCCTAACCCTATCTTCCCTAAAGTTCCTCTTGGGAGACCATTGCCTTCCAATCTCTCCCAGTTATCGCCACCGTCTCGACTCATCCAGAGCCCACTCTCCTCACCCCCACTCTCACGTCCCCATGTCCACATCTGCATCTGCCATGTGGCAGCAAACATAATCCTCGGATTGGCCGGATTCATGACGACATCAATCGCGCCTGAGTTTTCACCTGAGAAGAGGGTGCGCTCCCAAGTCACACCTCCATCGATTGTTTTGAACAACCCACGTTGCTCTTGGGGTCCGTACATATGACCAGCAGCTGCAACAAAGGCGATGTCGGGGTCCTCGGGATGTACGACAATACGACCGATGCGTCCGCTCTCGGACAGTCCGACATGTGCCCAATGTTCTCCTCCGTCGGTTGAGCGGTATACACCATTCCCGATTGATACATTTGATCTAATGAACGCTTCACCAGTCCCGGCCCAAACCACATTCGGATCAGAAGGGGCGATTGCCAGTGCCCCGATTGATTGGGCCTCTTGGTCATCAAAAAGTGGGCTCCATGAATGACCCCCGTCCTCACTCTTGAAGACTCCGCCCGAAGCTGCTCCAAGGTAATAGACGTTTGGATTCCCAGGCTCACCCACGACCGCGCTAACCCGATTCCCTACTGGGCCTACATATCGGAAATCCGAGCTCTCGAAAAATCCTGTCGGAAGATCCTGAAGGCTCTGCATAGCGTGTGTTTCTGAAACGCTCATGCTACTAACCACAAAGGTGCTTAAAAACGCGACGAAGCGTGGATAATGGTCCGCTGAACAAAGCATGCCCGACTCCGGGAAATTTGGTTAGGGTATAGGTCGTATAGCGAGGGGCCAGCAAAGGTAGAGGAGACACATTACGTGAGAAAGCAAGCTGCTTGGTTCTACTGTCTGAACTTCTGCGGACCGAGGGGTGTGGGGCCCCTCAATTGTTTTTGGCTTTTCGTAGGCGTGAGCGTGCCCCATCTTTATATTGTCAATCAAACGCACTGTTTAGTGGGTTAGCTGCTACGGGGGGACCACTCATGATCATTCGGTCGAAAAAGGCATCCGATATTTCATCCTCGGAGATAACACCCCCAGAAATTTACTTAGGGCGTAGACGGTTTATTCGAGATGCTGGCCTCGGCTTAGCGACATTGGCGCTCAGTGGCACTACTTCGACTAATGAAGTAGCCGGACAATCACAGGAGATTCCTCCCCGTTTTCGGAACCTCAAGTCAGAGCTTGGAGAGGATCTCAATTCTTACCGCGACATTACGACCTACAACAATTTCTACGAGTTTGGAACAGACAAAAGGGATCCCTCGCGAAATTCGAGTGAATTTGAACCTCAGCCTTGGACAGTTTCAATTGAGGGGCACGTCAACAAGCCGGGTAACTATGAGCTCGATGATATTTTGGCTCCGGTTACAATGGAGGATCGGATCTACCGCCTTCGTTGTGTTGAGGCTTGGTCGATGGTCATCCCGTGGCATGGCTTTCCCCTCGCTGATCTGATCAAAAGAGTAGAGCCGACCAGTAACGCAAAGTTTGTTCGCTTTGAAACAGTTCACCGACCTGAACAAATGCCTTACCAAAAAACGGGGGTGCTACCTTGGCCCTATGTCGAAGGACTCCGGATAGACGAGGCGATGCATCCACTCACGACTCTGGTGACTGGGGTGTACGGCACGGAACTCCCCAATCAAAACGGAGCGCCACTCCGCCTCATCGTACCTTGGAAGTACGGTTTCAAGGGAATTAAGTCGATCGTAAAAATTGAATTTGTAGAAGAGATGCCGACGAATACATGGAAGATGGCCAACTCCTTTGAGTATGGCTTCTATTCAAATGTGAATCCGGAGGTATCTCACCCGAGGTGGAGTCAGGCCCGAGAGCGACGGCTGCCGTCACTATTTAAGAGTCACGAAACCCTGATGTTCAATGGCTATGGCGAAGAGGTTTCTCAACTTTACGCAGGGATGGACCTTCACCGCTGGAAGTAACCCTCACTCAAACCTCGGTTCGAACACCATGATCCAAAAGCACAGGATTTTGGTGTGCAAGATGCTGATTTGGGTTGCAGCCCTCAGTCCAGGTGCCTGGCTCGTAGCTGGACTATTTCTCAACTGGTTAGGGGCCAATCCAGTCGAAACCCTAACTCACATCACGGGCATGACCACGCTTGTCTTGCTCTTAGTAACACTTTCGGTCACCCCCCTGCGTCGGATAACTGGGTGGAATGTAGCTATTAGGCTCCGTCGCCCTCTTGGCTTATTTGCGTTCTTCTATGCTCTCATCCATTTCAATATCTGGTTTGTTTTTGATCAGGTCTTCAATTGGAGATGGATGGTCGAAGACATCATTGAGAGGCCTTATATCACTGTCGGGTTCTCCGCTTTTGTCACACTCATTCCATTGGCGCTCACTTCAACAAAGGGTTGGATGCGTCGTCTGGGGATTCGTTGGACTAAAATCCATCGAGGTATCTACTTGGCCACTACCCTTGGGGTCATTCACTACTATTGGCTGGTGAAAGCTGACGTGCGCCTCCCGCTGCTCCTCGCGTTCTGCTTGAGCGTACTACTGATCTATCGCATACCTGGCTGGCTGGAAAAACGTCGGAGGACGATAGCTAGATCTCACGGAAGCGATGTCAGCTGAGAACCCCGAATCCAACTCCTATTTAGTGGCTAAGTGAGTATAGGATGACGTTGATCCCCAGGGCGTACGCTTCCGGAGAAAATTCGTAAAAAAAATCGTAATCCTCCCCTTCACGCTCCCATCCGTCTGCAATGTCTGTGTTGTGAGTCATTACGACGAGTGGGCGTCCTTCAGGGTCAAAGATTGCCCTCAGGTGAGGAGTTTCGCTCTCTCGTCCTCGCTCTGAAGTACCGCGACGCCCATTTCTCCGCCACCACTGTATGGAGGGGATTTGGGGTATGTCTTCCACCTCGTAGAGGGCGTGCATCATCATATGCTCAGGATCGATATCTACGATCGGATATTCTGGGAGTACGCGCGTAATTTCTCCCACCCAATGTTGCCAAGCCCAGTCACCCCAAAAATCATCGACCCAGATGAATCCGCCTTTCGTCAAATAATCTCGCAGACGTACGACCTCTAGCTCGCTAAATCCAACTGTACCCACATCCGACATGAATATGAACGGGCACTCGTATAGCTCTTCTTGAGTAGCCCGCACGACGGCGAAGCCTGGCTGACCGTCCTCCCATCGGGCAGGCTTCGCCGTCGTTAGTTCTGCGAGCCTCGTAACAAAGTTATGATCTGACCCTGGATAGTCTGTGTTCCATCCGTGGCCTTGGGCTTCCTGCCGTACGCTTTGATATAAGAGCCGACAGAATGTAAACCCCCGATCCCTCACTCCATTCTCTGCTGTGGGCAATCCCTCACGAATCGGATTCGGTCGCCATCCTCCTCCGCCCCAAACTCTTACTTGAAAAGCTGTCAGTAGGAAGATAGAAGCTACAGGGACGATATAACGAAGGGCCATCTGGCTTCTCTTCCTAAAAAGCTTATTCAATCTCCCAACACCTCTTTTAGAAACCGGGGTAGGATCGATTCGGACTCCGGGGTTTCTGGAGTATTGTCTTCAAATTCTTTAATAGATTTATGACCAGTAAGGGGGAGATACTCTGTATACTTGGTCAGTCGTGCAACCAGATCTGCTCTATTCAACTCTGGGTGGAATTGAGTGGCATAGATAGGCTTGTCCAGAAAGACAAAGGCTTGATTCTCGACCAGGTCACTAGAAGCCAACAACCTCGCACTTTTCGGTATTTTAGTAACAACATCCTCATGCCCTATAGGAACACGGAACCTCTTTCCTAACGGTCCGAACACTGGGTCAGCCTCTCCGTCGTGAGTAAGCTCCACCCAGGCTGTACCAACTTCTGCTCTATCTCGGTCAGTCACGACCGTGCCCCCGAGAGCCTGAGCCATGGCCTGGAATCCCCAGCAAGATGCGAAAGTCGGACGGCTTTTTGCATACAACTCCGTCATGGTATCCAGGGCCCTTGAGAGCCATGGACCACCCCTTACCACGGAATGCTCCCCACTTCCGCCAATAAGCACCACGTCAGTTCTCTTAAGGGCTAATGTTGAAGGTGCACCAGAAAGTAGGTCGAAAACTTCAATGTTCGATGAAGTGCATGGTAGGCTACGCGCGAAACAGAGAACCTCCTGCGCAGCCATAGGGTCCCCCGGATTTCGGACCTGGAGTAATAGGAAGCGAGGGTCTGTCACGTTTACTCAGATATGGAGGTGGATAGTTACGATAGTGACTGACTCATCAATAGTCAGTTAGAAGTGCCGAGGCTGGGACTTGAACCCAGAAGGGCGTGAGCCCGGGGGATTTTAAGTCCCCTGTGTTTACCAATTTCACCACCCCGGCAGCACAGACACTAACCGTGGAATTCTTTGCCGAAACCCAGTCAAGGTAGATCAGGTTCTCAACCGATTTCAGTCGATCAAGATACTCCTTGTGAACTGCCCATTGCTCTCCCAATACGTCCTCTTCAGGGCTATCTCAGGATCAGTAGGTGCTGGCTGAACGTTCCCTTCCCTGTCAGTAGCCCTTGAGGTGATGGTGTGTTCTCCTGACCCAGCATCCCAGTCTAGGTGCCAGAATGTCCATGAATAGGGATCCTCACGCCCTTCTCCTAGTGTAGCAGGCCGCCACGACCCATCATCTACCCGCACCTCTACTCGGTTGATATCAGCACCCCAAGCGGCCCCATGAATTCGATAGCTACTACCATCGCTTGTAACCTTTGCAGCGATCGAATTTACACGCCCATGACTCACTGAGTTCTGAGTCCAAACCGTCTCTCCCCCCTTCTCTTCCCCTCTTAGTGTTACGTAGTCCTGTGCCATAAACCGGCCCATAAATCTCGTATTACGAACTTCAATCCTTTTTAGCCACTTCACATTCGCGACCCCATACCATCCAGGTGCAACAAGCCGAAGAGGGAATCCATGATCTGTCGGTAACGGTTCTCCATTGACCTCATAGCATAGGAGAAGACTTGGGTCCATCGCATCTTCTAGAGACATGCTTCGCGCAAAACTCTGAGTGACCTCATTTCCTCGGATTTCTTCCACACCTTCATCAGTACCGAAGAAAACCACTTCGATCCCATCCTCTTGAATGCCTGCTTGAGCGAGTACTCTGCGAAGTGATGTCCCACTCCAACGGGCGTTGTGGACTGCTCCGACAAAAGTTGGGAACCCCCTGTTCCCGCCACACTCCAGTGCAAAGGCTACGTCTTCTTTGGGAAGAGCCTTAATCTCCTCCAGCGTGAAACTTCTTGGACGATTGACCAAGCCTCCGATCTCTAACTTCCAATCATTTTCGTTAATCTCTGGAGTGTTGTAGTGGGATACCTGAAATAGGTCTTCTATGGGGGTAACCCACGATGTGAGTCCCTGCCAATCGAGCGTGTTTGCTTGCCCGCCTGGTTGCGGGCCATTGATCCATGGTATCACCGCCTCCTGAGAACTGATGCGTAGGATTCGGTCCGCTACATCGGAGGGGAAAAGCGCCAAACCGGCCGCTGCGCTGCCGCCTCGAATGAGCAGGTCTCGACGAGTGACATTCGATGTTTCGGGCATAGCTCGAGTGCCTTTAAAAGAAAGTGGATCCGCACTGCTGTTCAGAAGCAGTAACCTCTTACGTCTAGGCCGCTCCGGCTAGACCTGATTCCTCTGGTTCCGATGGACAAAACCGAACCCTATTTCTAATCGTATTCCGATCACATCTATGCCTTTAGATTTGGATCTGTGCATGATCAGGGATGGATCGAAAGGGCTAGAGCAGAGAATATATCTCCATGCGCCCAGAACGATTCCATCGACTTCGTGCAGTTTTAGAGCGTCGACAGCCAGATCTGACCATCCTAATGGACCGGGTCAATAAGTCACATAACTTTTCTGCAATCTTAAGAAACTGTGACGCAGTCGGTGTTCTTAGGGCTCATGTCGTTCCCCCTGAAGAGGGATTGGTGCTCCACCATGGAACGTCGGCTGGCACCATGAAGTGGGTCCAAGTGCACCGGCACGAAACCGTTGAAGATGCAGCTAGGAGTCTGAAAAAAGAGGGATACAATCTCATCGCAGCTCATCCTTCAAAACATTCGGTCGACTTTCGTGAGGTAGACTACACGGGTCCAACAGCCATCCTAGTTGGTGCAGAATTACACGGTGTCTCTGAAGCCGGATTAGGCACAGCAGACCTCTGCGTGAAAATTCCCATGACTGGGATGGTGAAATCTCTCAATGTTTCTGTGGCAACGTCACTCCTCTTATTTGAGGCGTTCCGGCAAAGACAGGCTGCTGGTATGTATGAAGGGAGTCGGCTGGATCATAACGAGTTCGAGAAACATCTTTTCGAATGGTCCTGGCCCTCATTGGCTGCGGCAAGGCGCCGGGACGGAAAACCTTATCCAAGTCTTGGCCCTGATGGGGAGATCCTACCGGAATCTGATTAGTACTTATCTGGACTACTACAAATGCCCGGGCCTATGAGATGTATCGGGTTGCTTTCTCATCCGACCAAGTTGAAACCTGAGTGACTCCTCTGGCTTTTCGTAGAAAAACCGGAATCCAGATGCTGTGAGTTTCTGTGGAAACACATGCTGTCCCTCAAGTAATGCTTCTCGCCCCATCTCCCCGAAGAGTGTAGTAATCGCATGCTTCGGAATTGGGATCATGGTCGGTCTTCTGAGGACAGACCCTAAGGCTGAAGTAAATGCCGAGTTCGTTACCGGATGTGGTGCCGTCACATTGATTGGCCCCTCGAGATCACTGGACATCAGAATGTGATGAATTGCCCCCACGATGTCGTCGATATCTACCCAGCTTAAGAACTGTCGTCCTGACCCTAATCGCCCACCTAAACCCATGAGGAATGGCAAGCGCATGCGGTGAAGTGCACCACCTGCTCCTGACAAGACGACCCCCGTACGAATATGGGCGACCCTTAAGCCAGCCTGGTCAGCGGCCTCGGTTGCTTGCTCCCAGGCCCCGCAAACTTCGGCAAGAAAGCCACCGCCTTGTCTCGTGCCTTCTTCGATATGTAACTGGGCGGAGTTTCCATAATAGCCCACTGCAGAACCAGATATGAGCACCTTGGGGCCATTTCTGAGGCTCGCAAGGGCTCTGGATAACACAGATGTGCTCTGAATACGACTGTCACGTATCGAGTGCTTTCGCGCGGTATTCCAGCGCCGATCTGCAATTGATACACCGGCTAGGTTTACGACAGCATCTGCCGACGCTAACCCCTCCAGATCAATGTCCCCCTCTCTAGGATTCCAATAGATCTTTCCTTCACCCAGTGCATTTTGATCTCTCACCAGCCGAATAACCTTATGCCCACCGGTTGTTAGAAAACTAGCCAGGTTACTCCCGATGAGCCCTGAAGAACCGGTGATAGCCACAGTCAATCTGGGAAGAGCACTGTATTGGGCGTGTCGCTCTAGGTCAGTAAACAGTCGGCGATACCTGAATTGAAAGAGACGCCTAAGTTCTCGCTTTATGGAACCCTTCCCGAGTGCGGTCCCCAAAGGCCTAAAGGGTAGTTCTACCTCAATCTCATCTATGAGCTTGGTGCCTTGTTTCCCGAGCGGTTCGAATTTATGAACGTGCCTCCATGAGTTAAGGGGGCCAGATATTTGTTCATCACAAAACTGAGTACCCCTTACATAATCACGATGCCTCAATACCCATCGGAAGCTGCATGGCCCCTTATGAACTCTTAGAGCAACCTCTCCTCCATCGTCTATACCACCTTTTCGGCTAATGAGCCCCACTCTGGCCCAAGGAGGGGTTAAACGCTCAAAGGCCCCCGCTCGACAATGCCATCCGAATACCATTTCGGGATCTAGGTCTTCGAGTGCACTCTGATACCTGAGAATCATAGATAAAAGGTTGGGATAGAAATGAGGTAAATCCTGTTTACAGGGCTTTCACCTACCCCCCAATCACGACAGGATCCAGACTCGGCCAAATGCTCACACTCTTCGGATCTGGCTCGAGAAGTGATGGAAGTCCCTCAAGGCTTGTCAACTAATGCGGTACCTATATCGTGGCCGGCTCAAAATCTTAGGAAAGCAACGCCTCACGAATCGTTCTAACTCCTGCTCCTGGGCCTTCAGGGTGACCGTAAATCGCTGAACCTGCCACAAGAACACTAGCTCCGGCAGACTGCAGGTCAGCGGCATTATTAGCGTCAACTCCACCGTCAACCTCTAACTCCGCTGGACTCCCGTATCGGTCCAAGAGTCTCCGCGCTTCGGCGACTTTTTCCGTGCTACCCGGGATATACGCCTGGCCACCAAAGCCAGGATTGACGGACATAATCACCAGAAGGTCTAGTTCTCCTAAGACATCGTCCATTTCCTCAAGGCTGGTCTCAGGGTTAAGAGCGACACCCGCCTTCACTCCTAATGAATGTATCTGGCCGACCGTGGCCATCAGGTCCGGACACACTTCAGCGTGAACAGTCATGAACGTCGCACCTGCTTCAGCGAATGACTGGAGGTATCGCTCAGGAGTTTCGATCATTAGATGCACATCCAGAGGCAGGTCCGTTGAGCAGCGGGCCCCCCTTGTGATCACAGGACCAATCGTGATGTTGGGGACGAAGTGCCCATCCATTACATCCACATGAATCCAATCGGCCCCACCCTCGTTTACTGCGCCAATCTCCTCACCAAGACGAGAGAAATCACAAGACAGTATCGAGGGGGCGATTTTCATGACTTTCGACCAAGCTCTATTGGTCCCGAGTCCGTGCCCAGAATTGCAACATCGGCAACCTTTAGGAAAAGTCCACTCTCGACGACGCCTGCTCTTGCCTGTAGTTCAGCTTCAAGTTGAGCAGGTTCTTTGATTCCATCCGAAAACCTGCAGTCAAGCATCAGGTTACCGTTGTCGCTCTTAAAGTTTTCCCCATTACTCATCATACGAACAGATGCCCTTCCCCCCCAATTCATAATGAACTGTACATGACCCTGAATCCCCCAATCAACAACCTCGATCGGGAGCGGAGATAGGGTGCCTAAGCGGTCCACAGACTTGCTCTCATCTGCAATGATTAGAACCCTATCTGAGGACTGCGCTACCATCTTTTCCCTGAGTAGCGCCCCTCCCATACCTTTTATCAGGTCCAAGTCTGGAGATATTTCATCAGCGCCATCAACCGTGAGATCAATCCGGCTACTATCACCTAACTCAATCAGATCAATCCCAGCTTGACGAGCTTCACCCGTAGTGCGATTTGAAGTGGGGATTCCGACCACATCTTTCAGTTCTCCGGTCAGTAACCGGTCTCCGAGCAGGTCAAGAAAGTGTGTCACGGTACTGCCTGTCCCCAGTCCCAGTACCATCCCGTTCTGAACATGTTCTAGGGCGCTAGTAGCTGCCTGGCGCTTCAGCTGCTCCGCTATTGAAGCTTCCATCCGGTTTGTATCTCTAGTGTGAATTGGGTGGAGCTTAAGCCCAAGCTGGATGACATGGAATGAGTGAATCTACAGGAGCACGCGAAAGCATTCCAGTTAGCTTCCTAGCCGCTTGCGTGCTCGAACCGGATAGATCGCTAGAGTGGCACGAATCCTATTTTACTGCTGTATTTATCCCTGAGAGTTGCGCACTAACCTCTTCGAGTTGCTCTTGGATAGCCCTTAAAGATGTACCGCCAATCGTGTCGCGAACCTCTGTGGATCTCTCCCAATCGAACACTTCGGCCACATCTTCCTCAAAAGCTACATGTTCATTCTGCATAGCTTCAATCGACAACTCATTGAGCGGGATCCCTTCCTCCTCCGCGAGACGGACCAACCGCCCAACGACTCCATGCGTTTCACGGAATGGAACGCCCTTTCTCACCAAGTAGTCTGCTAGGTCTGTAGCAAAAAGCTGCGTGTCTATAGCACTTTCTAGGCTCTCCGGCACGAACTCAGCTGTTTTAATCCCGCCAGCAAGTGCAGGAACTGTGATACCTAGTGTGTTACATGTATCAAACAGAGCCTCCTTGTCCTCCTGCAAATCCCTGTTGTACCCAGTAGGGAGTCCTTTAAGGAGGGTCAGAAGCGTTACGAGGTTTCCGTGAAGCCGTCCTGATTTTCCACGAGCAAGCTCTGCAACGTCAGGATTTCGTTTCTGCGGCATAAGACTTGATCCGGTACTAAATCCATCAGATAGCCTCACAAATCCGAACCCAGAACTGGAAAAAAGAACTAAGTCCTCAGAGAGTCTGGATATGTGGACACCAATCATTGCGCCAGCGTACAGGAGGTCGCAGATCCAATCCCGATCTGCGACCGCGTCGACTGAATTATGACTTACTCGTTGAAAGCCCAATTCATCTTTCAGCGCTTCCCGATCAATAGGAAATGGGCAACCTGCGATGGCACCGGAACCGAGTGGAAGAACTGCTGCAGCACCTCTGGCTGAGTTGATCCGATCGATATCCCGAAGGAAAGCAAATACATGGCTCAGAGCCCACTGTGCAGCACGGATCGGCTGGGCCTGCTGTAGATGCGTGTATCCTGGCATGGGAAGATGCATCCCGCGATGAGCGAGATCCTGCAATGCTCGGCACAAGTTAACCAAATCCTCTCGAATCTGATCGCACGCATTCATGCCAAAGAGCCTCACTCCCGTCGCAGATTGGTCGTTACGCGATCGACCGGTATGAAGCTTCCCACCTAGAGACCCGATCTCCTCCAAAAGCATACGCTCTACTACAGAGTGGATATCTTCTTCCTGAGCTCGTCCGAGCCCCTCTGACCCGATGCGAAGCGCAACTCCCTCAAGCCCATTGATCACTGAGGCCAACTCGGTTTGAGTCAAAACCCCTGCACGTCCAAGTGCCTGAGCCCAGGCCTGGCTGCCGCGTATATCTTCCCTCCACAAACAACTATCCACGGGTAGACTTTGATTCAACTCAACCATCTCGGGTGCCATGACACCGTCGAACCTCGCACCCCATAGTGACCCTGGTGCCTCAGGGTTTTCTACGGAATCCGTCTCTTTGGGCTCGTCGATCATTATCTAATCCTCAGAAAGACATCTGGCTCGAGGATCCATTCGGATCCCAGGAGCCTTCAAGTTTTCTTAGAGTCATCCAGCATCCGCAAACTCTGAGATCAACTGAGAAATTTCCTCGTCCAGCTCGTGAGTACCTCTCTTCTGCCTGGCAGCAGCTCGAGTTGGTAGTCCGAACAGCCGTATGAAGCCGGATGCGTCTGCCTGGTCATACTTCGTAGACCCCCCAAAGCTGGCCAGATCTTCATCATAAAGTGAGACCGGACTCGTACGAGCTGTTACCACGCAAGAGCCTTTGAAAAGTTTCAACTTTACAGATCCGGTGACGTTTCTCGACAATACGTCAGACATAGCCTGGAGAGCTTCCCTCTCCGAAGTCCACCAACGTCCCTCATATAGCATGTTCGCCCATCGATCGGCCATTTGATCCTTCAAGCCCTCGGCTTCACGATCAATCGTAATTGATTCAAGATCCTTAATTGCCTTATAGAGTAGCGTGCCACCAGGCGTCTCATAAACTCCGCGGGATTTCATACCGACCAGACGATTCTCAACCAAATCAGCCCGTCCAACACCATTGCGGGCCGCTATATCGTTACACTCTTCAAGGAGCTCAACGGCATTTCTTGCTTTCCCATTTACTGCGACAGGTACCCCGGCCTCGAAGGATACTTCGACCGCCTCAGGCTTATCTGGAGCCAGTTCTGGAGAAACTGTCCAAAGAAACATCGACTCCTCCGGCTCGTATCCCGGATCTTCTAACGGACCGCCCTCATGGGAAATGTGCCAAAGGTTCTCATCTCTTGAGTAAAGCTTTTCCTCGTCAATTCCTTCAAGCTGGATGTTCCGAGCCCGAGCGTATTGGACAGCATCTTCACGCGACTTTAGGTCCCATTCACGCCAGGGTGCCACTACCCTAAGATCAGGAGCAAGTGCGGCATATGTGAGCTCGAATCGCACCTGATCATTTCCCTTTCCGGTACAACCGTGTGCAAGTGCGTCCGCTCCAACTGCCTTTGCAATCTCTACCTGTCGTTTTCCTAAGATTGGCCGGGCCATAGCCGTACCCAGCAGATATTTTCGACCGTACACAGCTCCGATCTTTAAGGTCGGCCATACGAAATCTTCTACAAACTCGTGCCTAAGATCTTCTCCGTAGAACTCAACCGCGCCTCTCGCAAGCGCCTTTTCCTCTAACCCGTCTAAGCCTTCACGTTGTCCCACGTGACCACTCATACATACTACGTCCGCATTATAATTCTCTTTTAGCCAGGGAACGATTACTGACGTATCGAGACCGCCGGAGTAGCCAACCACAACCTTCATAGCATTTTAGCCTTTTAAAGCCAAAGGCCCTAATCCCATTCAGTTAGCGTACTTTCTAGCTGAAGGAGAAAGGACTCAGAGCTCTAAGTTATAGCTCTAGTCTCAGTATGTGAGTTGGCTGTTTGAATTACCAGAGAGGAGCGAAGTAGGGCATAAATATGCGTAGACTATGCATTAGGTCAACCTTAGCGGCCCGCCATTTCTTCGATTCGCTCTTGAACTCCGGATGTGACCGCTGGGTCCCTTACGACTACTAATATCGTATCATCCCCTGCTAGCGTGCCTAAGACCTCTGGCCACTCCTCCCAATCGATGCCCGCTGCAACCGTCTGAGCACCACCCTTTAGCGTTTTCACGACCAATAGATGCCCTACCCCTTCGGCGGATTGAAACAAGGTCGGGAGCAGCGAGGCTAGGGCAGGAGTATTCTCCCACTCATCTGGCGAAGAATAATGGGGAATCCGATCCGCCCCAGTCACCTTTACTAGCCTCAGTTCTCGCATATCCCTGGACAATGTTGCTTGTGTCACATCAGTGCCGTCTGCACCCAGAAGTTTCTTGAGCCCTTCTTGATTATTAACACGATGGTGCCTAAGAATTTCTAAGATCTTTTGGTGCCGCACTCGCTTACTCAAGCCACTGCCTCCTCTACGAGAATCCGAACGCGTTCGGGCTCAAATCCCATGCTTCGATCAATCTCTTTGCCTTCCTTGAAAAGAACTAAGGTAGGGATGCTACGAATTGAATATCGTTCGGAAATGTTAGCCGCACGGTCCGTATCGATCTTCACAACTAGCATACGCCCACTCTGTTCCCGAGCAAGTTCGTCCACCAGTGGAGCGACCATCTTGCACGGCGCGCACCAATCAGCATAGAAGTCCACCAACACTGGGACTGAGGCCGCCAGTACGGTCTCGTCAAAATCATCTTGGGAGACATTGACCGGTCGATCGAGCAGTATGGGCTTTGTGCAATTATTACACAGTGTCTGGTGCCCGCTACCGAACACCTCGACCCGGTTCAACTTTTCACAGAACTGACAACGCAAACTTACGGATTGATCTGGGAGGGGGGGCAAGGGGGTCCTCCATGTTTTACTCAATAAGGTCAAAACGCGAAGCTAGAGCAGCACAGACGTTTCATCAACGGGGTAGCCAGGGGGCGAAGCTGACTACATGATCCGTCCATTATGACCACCCAGCAGTTCTCATTGGACCGTTTTGTAGAGGCGAGAGCCCGCATCAGGCATGCTGTGCATAAAACGCCACTCATGGGATCTAAGGCCCTATCAAAGTGGATTGGTGTACCGGTTTACTTCAAGTGTGAGAATCTACAGAAGACAGGCTCCTTCAAAGTCCGTGGTGCACTCCATAAGGTCACCCAACTAACACAAGAAGAGCGAGCCAAAGGTGTTGCAACGATCTCGGCGGGCAATCACGCCCAGGCAGTAGCTTGGGCGGCAGCTAGTGTTGAAGTCCCGTGCGTTGTAGTGATGCCAGAGAACGCCTCCCCGATTAAGGTAGCCGCAAGTAAGAGCTACGGAGCGGAAGTCATACTCCACGGGGATGCTAAGGCAGCGTTCGCAAAAGTCCTGGAGATTTCGAACGATCGAGGACTTACGTTTCTACACCCATTCGATGACGAGGAGGTCGTCGCAGGACATGGAAGTTGCGCCCTGGAGATCGCCGAACAGCTAAACGAGGTCAGTTCCGTGATTGTCCCAGTGGGAGGCGGTGGGCTCTCCTCGGGCATCGCCGCTGCCATGGCAGTCCTTAAGGCGGACGTTTCAGTGTGGGGCGTAGAGCCAGAGGGTGCACCGAGCATGCACCGGAGCCTGGAGAGTGGTAACCCCATCCAACTCGACTCGACACATACCATTGCAGATGGTTTGGCTCCGCCTATGGCTGGGAGACTCAACTATGAACTTTTGGCGACGCACGCCCGGGGGGTGGTACTCGTTACTGACGACGAAATTGTTTATGCCATGAAGGCACTATTGGAACGCATGAAGCTTCTAGTGGAGCCCTCTGGAGCTGCTGGCCTTGCAGCCCTCCTTGCCAATAAGATACCGCTAGAACCAGATGCTCCTGTTGTGGTCATCCTCACCGGTGGAAATGCAGACCTCATTCAATTAAGCGAACTACTGTCGCAAAACTCTTAGGAAGTAGTACCTCGTTCCTAGCCCCCAAATGAGTTGGTTGAGGCCATTCGCGGCCAACTTATCCCATGCCCTATCATCGCGCCCATGAATAAATCGGTATTTCGTCGCTATTTGCTTCCTGGCTTGGTCTGCCAATCTATCGTAATTGGAGGAGGCTACGGCACTGGTAGAGAACTCGTCGAGTTCTTCCTCTCCCAAGGGCCCTTGGGTGGACTACTCGCGATTGGAGTAACAACCGCAGTTTTCAGCATAGTATCAATGGTCACGTTTGAACTCGCGCGCGTATGGAGGGCTTTTGACTACAGGCACTTCTTTCAAAAACTCCTGGGCCCTGGATGGAGAATTTTTGAAGGATGCTATTTAGGACTTCTTCTAATTGTTCTGGCAGTAGTAGCAGCTGCGGCAGGCGAGATCGTCCAAAAAACATTCGGATCGGGCTACTGGATAGGGGTTAGCATCGTAATGCTGGGCGTCGGAGGTCTAGTTTTGGGGGGCAACAAAACTATCGAGCGCTTTTTCTCCCTCTGGTCATTCCTTCTCTACGGCCTCTACATAGTGTTCGTTCTGTGGTGCTTTAGGAGCTTTGGGCCCTTGATCTCATCAAATCTCACCGCTGAGCCTATAGGAACAGGTTGGATGGTAGCTGGGGTTTCATATGCGGGTTACAACCTGATGGCACCATTTGTACTCGCGACACTGCGCCTGCACGAAACGAGAAGGGAAACCTTTATTGCTGGTGCGCTGACCGGTCCTATCGTGATGATTCCTGGCTTGCTGTTCTTTCTTGCTACTGTCGGATACTACCCAGAAATCCTCGATGAAGCGGTACCGTCTGACTATCTCTTAACTATTCTAGATTCTCAGGTCTTCCGGGTCGCTTTCCAAGTTGTTCTTATAGGGACATTGGTGGAAACGGGGGCCGGATTAATCCATGCCTTTAATGAGCGCATTTCAGGACTCAGGGCCGACGAGGACAAAGAGCTCCCCGCGTGGGTTCGGCCTGCTGTGGCAGTTGGCCTACTCGTGATTGCAACCTTTATCAGTCAGGCCGGCCTCATCAACCTTATAGCCAAAGGTTATGGCACGCTGACCTGGGGTTTCATCATCGTGTATGTGATACCAGTTCTGACGATAGGAGTCTGGAAGCTAAGAGCAACTCACCGGTAGACCGCACTCTGAGTCCTAGCAGTTTCTATTAACACTGGAGAATCTCTTTCATCCCCGGGGCGCATCAGTTGAATCGTCTGTCCATTGATCAACGAGCTTAGCCGCGGTCACCTGACCCAGCAGGTTTGTAGTGCTGCGGAACATGTCAGGGATACGATCAATCCCAAGCAGAATAGCCAGCCCAGAAAGTGGTATCCCCACTGCGTCGAGTGCAGGAGCCAGGGTCATTACTCCCGAAGATGGCACAGGCGCAACGGTAAGCGCGGCGAGAAATGTGGCCAGTAGCGCCCCCCCGACGGCCGTTACCGGAAAAGGTACGTTGTAAAGGTCCGCGAGAAAGACGATCGCAGCACCCTGGAAAAGCGCACTTCCAGGTCGGTACATCGAAGCACCAAGAGGTATCACCAGATCAGCAACATGCTCCGACACATCAAGGTTTCTCTTGGATTCTTCTAGTGTTACCGGAAGAGCGGTTACGGTACTTGTTGTTGAGAACACGATGGACGCAGCACCAAACGTCCCCGAAAAAAATCTTTTCGGTCCGATACCGGCGATAACACTAAGTGGAGCCAGGTACATAAGGCCCAGATAGATCGCGAGCCCAACAAGCACACTCAAGACGAAAACAGCAAGGCTCTGGATCAAGCCCCAACCGAGTTGAGCGGTAACTGGTGCAACGAGTCCGAAAACACCTATTGGTGCGGTCCAAAGGATCCACCAAACCAGCTTGATCAATGCGTCACTAACCGCATCAGAAAAGTCCAGAAGAGTTCTGCGGGCTTCTTCTCCTAATGTCCCTGCAGCTGCACCAAATAGTGCCGTGAATACAATCAAGGGGAGAAGTTGCCCATTGCTAGCAGCCGCGAATGGGTTTTCCGGAATCAATCCCAGCACGAAATCGACAAGCCCAGGCAACTCGGGTGCCTCTTGGTTCGTAGCAAGAGGTGCTACCAAATCGGGGGTGAATTGAATCCCAAGCCAAGACACCGCCATCCCAAGCAAGATCGCTGGGATAACAGTTACCCACATGAACCCCACACTAAGTCCCCCCAGACGCCCAAGTTTTCTAGGGTCCCCGAGCTTAGCAACTCCACTAAAAATTACCGCCATCACGAGCGGGATAATGACCATCTTGATCGCACTCATGAACGCTGTCCCGAGTGGTGCAGATCCAAGCGCGACTACCAGGAGGAAATCTGATTCTGTAACAGCAGCCAATAGCCCTACAGCGAGCCCAAGTGCCAGTCCAATCCCTATAGTAAAGTGGAGCATGGTTAGCGGAACCTCCTAATGATCCATTGGTGAAGTCCGGGTAAGTACAGCGGTCACCAAAAGCACTGCGTGGGCGAATAGTAGTTCAAGCGCTGCACTTTTCCTCATTGCTCGAGGCCCATCAACATCCAAAAGACGAGGTGTGATACGTCGCCAGTTCAGCAGTCCGATTGATAGCACGATAAACACGAGACCGAGTTTCACCATCAAGGTCCGACCATATGAGGTCGTGATTAATGCACCGAGAGAAGGAAGATGCATCCATGCAGCCAGCGTCCCCGTCAACAACAAGATCACCACGGCAGGTAATGCTACACGGGAGAACACGGGCACGAGCTCTGGCAATAATGTGTAGTTGGCAGATTGATCCCTGATTTTCCAAGCTCGTTCTGAAAGCAATACTAGGGTGAGCCCGCCAATCCAAACCCCTGCAGCACTCACATGTATCAGATCCCCGGAAATACTTATCCACCGGAGTCCCTCTGTTCCGTTTGCATGACCTGTCAGTGCAGGAAATGCACTCAGGGCTACGGTTAATAAGGCGGCCATGACCCACCCTGCCTGCCTAGTCCACTTCAGCGATAGGAAGGCCGCCATGACCAGCAACGAAGCGGCAAATCCGAAAATCCATGTTGTTCCCCAGTTAGTTCCGAATGCCAAAAGTTGGGCATCCTCCACCCAGGAAGCGAACGGGTCTCGAAACTCTTGGAACTGCCTCAAGAAGACTAAGCTTAATGCCACCGGAAGAGCGACACCGCCCATCCGCCCGAGTCTCATAGCCACACCTAGCGACACCTCAGCGTGTGACTCGGATATCGATCTCCCTATATCATAGGGAGGAACGAGAAGCCAGCGGCCTGTGATCGCACCCCAGCAGGTGACTAGGCCTCCGAAGAGCAGCCATCCTGTGAGGATATCAAGAAGGGGTGTCACCCCTGTGACTTAGTGAGCGTCAACAGTGAATGAAAACTCATTCCTAACCACGTGCCCATCGTCACCGATCCCACGCCATGCCACCATGTGCGCACCAGCTGCGAGTTTGCCTTTTACTTGCACGCTATAGCGCTTGTGGTCCTCACTGTCCTGCATAATCGGGCCGGTCTCCAGTAGATCACCTGCGGAATTAATCAATCGCATTCCCACGGAATTATTCTGTGGAATTTGTGTGAACCAGAGTTGAACAGCCTCCGGTGAAGGTACACTTGAGTCAGCCTCTGGTATCGATTTTGCCAAACCGAAGTGGATCGTATCAAGGTCTGATGTACTAGCTACCGTGGCCCCAACCGCCACGATGGTAACCAGAGCAAGAGCAGCAAATTTCTTTCTCATTTGATTCTCCTAATTGCCCATGGACTCCTGAACGGAATATACACGTTGGCTACGCTCTAGGAGAAGAATGCTACAGATCCCACATACTGGACCCGCTGCCAGAAAAGCAAATGCCCATTGCCAACCCAATGCACCCACTATTGCGGGCACAGCCTGGATCGTGACCATGGTGACTAGGAAGCCAAGCGAGGTTTGCAACATCAAGGCAGTTCCTACTGAGTCCTGAGGGGCAACCTCGGTAACTAGTGTGCTAAATTGGGCAGAGTCTGCAACCACAAAGAAGCCCCAAACCCAGGTGAGGCCAACTAGGAAGACAAAGGGGGCCTGAAACAGAACACCCGCACTCACGCAGCATCCCCCACTTATAGCCATCGCCAAATTAACAACGCGATGGCGCCCAATGCGATCCGCTGCTAGGCCACCCCAGACACACCCCAAAGCCCCCGCCGCGATCGTACCAAAT
>DCAZ01000118.1:3037-11568 GCA_002313925.1 Gemmatimonadales bacterium UBA1120 | reverse complement strand
GCCAACATCGCTTTCGTGTCTACGACGATGCACGCAAGTACGGATACGCGACCATGGGCTTTGGCTCGGTCTTTCAATTACGGGCGGCAATCGACTATCTCCTGAGGGTGGGTGTTTCGAATATCGAAGCACACACAGTCGGCCTAGCCCAGCAGCTTAACACAGGGCTTGTTGGCCAAGGTCATGATGTTTGGACTCCGAAGGACAATCGCTCACCGATCGTCACGTTTCGTCACCACCGGGATATCGCGCTAGTGCGGAGTACACTTGAGGAGGCCGGGATACGAATCAGCTTCAAGGCTGAAGGAGAGGAGCTCCGAGCCGGTATCGCACTCTTCAATAACTCAGACGACATCGACAAGCTTCTGGACGTGACAGGCAACTGGGCCTAGTAGAGCGGTGGTCCGGCCCGACCTTACCGGGTTAACTCTCTATCTTCCGCCATGTGAGGGTACCCGTCGTTTGTCCTTCTGCGTTCTTCAACGACAGCTTGAGCAAACCTTCATCCGTAAACTCGAAGTACCGGATGTTGTCTACCCCAGGCCAGCTCCCCCGCGTCGGGGAACCTTCAACATGGTGGATGACGATTCCGTTCGGTAAGTCAAAGCTCACCTTCCCCCAGTACGCGAAACCGGCCTGCACAAGCTCACTCGATTCCTGAGCACGTGCTGGCAAGTCCTTAGGCATGCCAATGGCTGACATATTATCGTGTTCGTCGTAGAGGATCCTTCCGACATAGTTCATATCAACAACTTCACCGTTCGGACGAAAAGACTCGTAAATCACCAACTCGTAGTGCCCCACAAACTGTGCTTTGACAGCCTCTAAATCACCCGTAGACGCATCCTGTACAGTCGTACAAGCGGGTGCTCCGATGGCAAAAACCATCGCCATTGGCAATAACAAGTTTCTAGTTTTCATCAATACTCCTCCACTGAAATCTTCTGCAACGTCCCTGTCTAGCCCGGTATTAGTCAAGACACTTTGTTTGAACGTGGAATTTGGTATATCCCCGCACCCATCTTGGCCGATACGCCAGGTGGGTCACATGAACAGTCCTATAAGGATGAATAAGACGACCACCTTCATATCCAATCACCTGGAGTTGCTGAGCGTGAACTTCTGAGGTCGAAACCCTGCCTGAACACTGTCCCCGCGGGCAGGATCTACAATCCATGGCCCTGCCGCCTCAGCCACGAACAGGTTGCCATCCAAATCAACCGCAAGGTTGTGTGGCCTTCCCAGTTGTCCGGAACCCGTCCCTGGGCCACCAAACTCGTCGACCTTCTCCAAATCAGACCTTCTTAGCACAACGATCACATGTGATCCACCGTCAGCGACATACAGATACGTTTGAGCATCATCGGATGAGAATCCTACTGAGAATGCTGCTTCACGACCGCACTCCGGTATCTCAGGCTGATCCTCCGGTGCGCACCGCTGGCGAAGAATCTTCTCGGTGACGAACGTGCCGTCTTGCCGAAATACCTGGATACGGTTGTTGGCCCGGTCTGCGACATAGATCGAGCCATCTCTGGAGCCAGCGATACCGTGCGGAGTCCGAAACTGACGTGACGGTTCCCCCACAGTTGGGTCCGGCCGGTATGCGTCGTCAGGTCGTTCTCCGTATGCCCCCCAGTGTCGTAGGTATTCCCCAGTCTCACCGTCGAAGACAATGACACGACGGTTCGCGTATCCATCTGCCACGAAAACCTCGTTGTCGAGTGGGTCGACCCATATTTCAGCTGGTCGCCCCATAAGTTCGGTATCATTACTTCCACCGGTCTCATCAAACCGACCAATCGTCATAAGGTGCTGTCCGTCTCTCGAGAACTTGAGCGTAAGGTTGCTCTCGCGGGCATTGGTCCACACGAAGTCGTTGTGGTCGATAAATAGCCCGTGGACAACACTCCAATTTCCCTCTGGTCCACGCGCGCTCCAACTCTGAACCAGGGTCCCATTCCTGTCCCACTCAGCAATCTCGCTACGGCTGGACGTCCATACATGCCCGCGCGAGTCAGTCGCAATTCCGATTACTTGTCCCCACTCAAAGTCTGGTGGGAGTATCGGCCAGCTTACATCAGCCTCGAAAGAAGGCAGAGCAACTTCGATTTCATTGCCATCAGGAGCCGCACAGCTCCCTATCATGAGAAGTAATGTCGTCGCCATAACTGTGGCGCACTTCATGGGAGCGGTCATTTGCTCCTCCTCTAGAAACATGATGTTGATTCAGAACGTAGCACTATCGTACAGGCTATCTCTGAGTAATCCATCGTGACTGCAGTTTGGTGTAGCGGCAAGAGTGGAAGGCTCGGATATTTTGAGTCACCAAGGTCAGCGACTGACGCGCGCAAGCTCTAGGAAGATCGTTCGCACCTCATTCGCCTTTCCGACTTCATCCAGAAGGACCCACAGGCGATTGATCGTCCGTTGGTCTACATAGCCAGCAACTGCAGTCTGCCATCCTTGATCCGAGCGGAATCGGTCGACAGCATCCATTACGTCAGGAGTATAGACCTCTGCACCTGGATCTTCGAGCGGGAGTTCAAGCGTATCAGGGCGGAAATAGCCCAGTGCGTGCAACATCACTTTGAGCTGAAGCACATCACGGCCGGCAAACTGCCGGAGCGTCCGAAATCCAAGTGTCTCAGACACTGAGTCATAAATACGCCGGACTTCACGAACAGGCTCGGAATGCTCACAGACGTTGATGTCGACAGTCACGCCATCCGGTCGCCGTGACCTACCTGGACGGGGATCAGCTACGAGGACAGCTGCGGATTGCGTATCCCCATGCCGTCCGTCTCCGCCGATAAGCTGACCAGCATACAGTGCTTCGATCATCCGGTCCGCGAGGTGCCGAACAGACCCTTCGCTGGCACGGAAGGCTTCCACGACCCGATCAACTACTCCTGTGCTAACTAGGGAGTTTCCTTGAACCGCAAAGGTTGACCCAGTTCGCTCCGCGACCCAATCACCCTGAGCCTCAGCACCATATTGACCAGATCCAGTCCACTGTGCGGTTCTCCCCAATATGTCGATCACCCCAACCTGCCTACGCTCCCGCCCATCGTCAGCAGCAACAACCCGATCCATCGCCTCCTGAGGGATAAGGCCTTGCTCTAATAGATCAAGTAACTCATTCCCATACTCCAGCCGAGTGCCACCTTGAGTAGCTACTGCACCAACCCCTGGCCGCACCCATGGCACCGCATTCCCTACACAGGGACGTCGTGTGGTAACCGCCACACCAGATTCACCCGTACGAGGGTCAATCGCGACGATGGAAAAAGTGTGGAACTCAAGTGTGGGACCCCAGGCTGCTGGCTCTTGGCTCGAAGTCTCAACTGGAAGGACTACCGCACTCACCAATAGAAGTACAAAAGGTAGTAGGTGAGGAATCACCCGGCTGTGAGACTTTAACGACGATGTGCGCTGCATGGTCATGACAGGACTTCCTCTAAAAGCTGAGCTGCGGCCCGCGCTCCCTCGGTGAGCGCCCGGGTATGAGACATGTATCCGCTCAGTTCTGAATGACCGAACTGAACACGACCGAAGCCCCGCTTCACAATGTCCTTGGGTGCTTCATTCCCTTCCGTCCCGAAGTGAAATCCCGGTTGTGGCGAGATGTACGCGTGACCCCAGCGGTTCAGCACGATCCCAGCAATATCGGACTGCGCGTCGAATCCCGAGGAAGCAAACATGCGCGTCATCTGCTCGATGATTTTGGCTTCATACTCGCCATACGACTTGCTCAGTAATTCAGCCCGGCCTAAAGCCCCCTGTTCCTCGATAGAATACCCGGGATAGTTGAACGGGACATAGAAGGTCATGATGATTGGCTTGTCCGGATCGAACGGCTGCGTGGAGTCGCCTGTGATCATCGGCCTTCGAATCGAGAAGAAGTCGCCGAAACCGTCGAACCAGCGACCGGACGAAATCCCGAGTCGATCCAAGAAACGCCAATTCCGGAGCGCGACATTCACGACCAGGACTGGAGCGTGATGAAAGTGCTCATACGCCTCCGTGATCGCCGCGGGCATGTCGCTCACGATGTTTCGAGCGACCCATCCACCGATCGACATGACAACCGCCTTTGCTCGGATACGGCTGATCCTCCCCTCCCGGTAGTACGTCACGTTGACGTGCTCAGCGCTCTCTGTGGGGCCTTCATGGCTGACATCAATCGCTGTCGCGTTCAGACGGATCCTGAGCGATTGCCCTGACCGGTCCAGAGCCGAAAAATCGATAGGATTCGTCAGAATATTCTCGAATGTCGCACTACCTTCGATGCTATCCGGCAGGAGGTACTTCACGATATGGCGAATAATGCCGGTGTTCCCTCCTGGAAAACTGTAGACCCCCACATCATGGTCGTCCTGGCTGCTGTCATATCGGTAGGGGGCCTGGGTCCCCGGGAGCTCCAGATCTTTTGCCGAATACGCCGAATAGACGTCCGCTCCCACGCCTCCCATGGAAATAGCAATCACAGGATCAAAATACTCCGTGACTCTGGGGCTGTACCCCATCACGTCTTCAAGAAGCTCCTTGTAGGACATGCTGTCGAGCCAGCGGTCCAGATCCGCTCCCTCATAGAACTGCTCCTCGTCTCGGAAGACCCGGTTCAGTTCCTCCTTGAAGTCATCGGGCCAAGGCAACCTAGCTAGGTTGTCTTGTCTGGGGTTGATTACCCAGCGGGCCTCGGCACCTTCTCCTACGAAGTAGCCTGTGTCATACCTTTCTTCCTCCCAGTACATCCCGTAGTAGTTCTCGAGAGGGGCTCTCACCGTCGTTTGCGCCCGGTCCTGATCTACGAACTCGTATTCGAAGGGAAGGCCCGTGTCCCTGTAGATGTCTGCGATCAGGCTGCTGCTCCCCGCTGGAGGGGGACCAAAGTCATTCGAGCCCTGCGGTCCATAGAGTCGGTAGCCGTCTACATCGAACTCGTTCTGCTTGGCTTCGCCACCGAAGACGGCGTGATTGTCCAGCATCAGGCATCGGCCGGTGCCCCCGTTCTGCTTATGAAACTGATACGCGGCTCCCATCCCAGAAAACCCGCCACCGATGATGATAAGGTCGTATTCTTCACCCGTGTCCTCGATGCTCTCTGTGAGATCCGGGGGGAGACCATCACGGATCAGGTGAGCGGCATCTCGAACTGACGCTACGTTGCCGTTGGAGGTCGCGTAGTCGCCTACCCCACCATAGCCGGTCCACGGGTCCATCATCCCGGGAGCGGTACGAGGCCTGGTGCACGAACTGAGCAGGGCCGCTCCGAAGCCAACCAGCGTCCCGCCTACGAAGTCTCGTCTCGTAATGTCTGGAAGGGGTATCAGTTTCGGCCCGAGTTAAAGTCCGCCCAACCTATTCGCTACTTAGTGTGCTTAGATGAGTTCCCACATCTATAGTGGGCCTGGGTAGATTTGAACTACCGACCTCACGCTTATCAGGCGTGCGCTCTAACCAACTGAGCTACAGGCCCCAAGGAGCCCGAGAACTTATAGTTTTCAATGAGTTCACTCAACCAACCCGTCCCTGAGGGCAGGCCAGTTCTGATCAAGTTCTCAACTCTAGGTATTCGGGTCAGTCATGGGGATTCCGAACCGCTCAAGTACTGGAAGCATAGTCTCAAAGTCATAGAATGTAAGCTGTTGAATCCGCAGCAGTGCACGGCGCCAACCCAGGTACGCATCAAGAAAATTGCTCGCCGTGTCCGACTCCCTCTGGAAACTTTGTATCAACTCCAAGGCCGAGATTGAGCCTTCCCGGTACAAATCGATACTTGACGCTGACAGATCATTTGCTAGCGCCAGATTACCCTCCATAGCCAGCGTGCGTGCTTCGAATTCCTCTACGTTTCGTACTTGATTCTGAACCTGAGAACGGATTTGCTGCTCTGCTTGTTCAATACGAAGTTGGACTTGATCTAGCCCGATTCGGGAGGATGCAACGCTTGCGCTGCGCTGTCCCCAATCCCAGATAGGCAGGTACGCATTTACGTCTATTGTGTAGGTATTTGACGGCCTGTCCCACAGCTCCCTGAAAGCCGGATCCTGCATCTCTCGCCCATAACTCATTGCGAGATCCATCCTAAAGCTACCCCTGCTTCTCGTATTCTCCAGATTAATCTCACTTTCCCTATAGCTGATGTTCAGTTGCCTCATACGCGGTGTGAGCTGTAGCGCAAATTGTGTGGCCTGCTCTACGTCAATCTCGATCGGCCGAACATCAATAACGGGTGTGAGAGTAATCGAGTCGGATGGGGAAAGGTTCAGGGTGATCGTTAAACTCGCAGCCAGAAGTCGGAATTGGCTTTCCATCTGTTGCACCTGCTCCACGGCGTTAGCCAGTTCCACTTGGATTTGGCCTAGGTCAATTGCCCGTGTCGTATCCGTTAATGCCAACTCCTCTGCAGCCGCAACGGTTTCTGTAAGATTAGCCACCCGAGCCGCATTGATGATCCTCTGATAGGCGGACTCGAAGAGTTCAAAATAGTCCCCCGACAGGTCATCGACGATTTCAACAACGTCATCATAGAATTCCAGCTGAGTGTCCTCAAGGTCGAGTTCCGCTTCTTCAATGTTGTTCTTGAGACCATTTGCCTGGAAGAAAGGCTGGGTGTACCTAATGAAGTAGCGGTTGTAGTAACGTAGGTCCTTATCACCATCGGGTTCCGTCTGTGCGTAACGGTAGACCCTGTTGTTAAGTGACAGATAACCGTTCGTTGGGTAACCGAAAAGGATGACGGGTTGGCGAATTGACAACTCAGCCTCAAGACGCCTGGAGTCCTCATGAATGATTTCATCCCGCTGAAGAGTAGAGTTCCACTTCGTCTCGGAAATCGACCTTAAATCTGGTGCGGATAGATTCAAATCCACTCTTGAACGCAGTCTTGCACGCTGCGCCTGCAAACGGAATCTGGTGCGATCGACACCCATATTCAGCTGGCGCACTCGGAAGCTGTTGCTGAGCGCCAAGTCTACCATTCCCTCAAGCGTGAGATCCACAACCCTGCCCTGAACTTGGGCATGGACCGACTCACCAATCATCAGAGAGACGGCCAGGACCGCACAGATCACAAGCGATTTCAACTGTATCTTCCTCAACCCCATCTCGATATCTCCACTAGAAATTATTCTTCGACCCGAATACTCGGGCACACCCTTATATAAAGACACCCAAGGAGCTATGGAATGTTAATAAACAGTTCCGTAGGCCACTCACTCAGTGTTCGCGCTAGCTCTGCCCCATGATTGCTTAACCTGGGAGCCTTAGTGATACATGCAAATGATCGCCAACTCCTCGGTGATGAAGTGAATGGAAACCAAATGCCCAAAATCCAAGTTCGATGGCACGATTTCTCCATTCCGACCTATTATCTGTCACTAGGTCAAGCGAATGAATCAGGTCATCCTTCTGCACGAAATGAAGGTTCGCTTCATTAGCTGATAGGCCCATCAGGCGATAGTCCTCTAGCATAGACCCATCAGGCTGCCTGAAAGCACTCGGGTCAAAGACAATCACCGGACTAGCAGCTAAACGCAGGAGCGGATGGATCATCTGGTATTCTTCTCGGATCTCATCCGGGACTGTATTTGTACTCGCAACATACAAGACGGCATAACCCATATAGATGAACGCGATCATGATCGCGCCCCGGATAAGCATAAGCTGGACCCTTCGGACGATTCCGCACCCACGGATAATGACCCAAGCTCCTAAGAGTAAAAGCGGCACAGTCATAAGTACCGCAGAAACTAGGGATAGTGATGCGCCTAAGGCCCATGTGTCGTAGGAAAAGACACTACCCCTGACGAGTATCGCAAAGAGAGTGGCAACGAGAATGCCCATGCCTATCACCCAACTCACTGATCGCCTTAGAAGGCTGCCGGAATGACGAATCATCCTGATCCCCTCTTTACTAGCAGGCCATATTAACCGGATCACTCGATAGGAGGCACTGCATCCATAAGTATTCCAAAAGCTTGATTGAGTGCTTGTCCGCCAGGTCCTGAACCTGTGTACTTGCCTAGCCGCACTACCACAAGGTCATGAGTCGGAATAATAGTTGTACTCTGTCCACCGGCGCCTCTCATACTATAGGCGCTCTCGGGCAGCCCCTGACTACCCTGACCGTTCACCCAAAAGAACGCTCCACCATATTGGAGTCGCCCATCCGAAACCCACGTCGGAGCAAGTGTTGAGGCGTATTCCACGTAGCCTTCGGGCAGAATGCGCTCGCCATCCCACATGCCATCCTGCAGGTAAAGGTTACCGAGCCTGGCCCAATCACGTGCCGGCATAAATGCGAGCCCCTGACCAAGGAAGTTGCCCTGGGGATCCGTCTCAATGAGTCCATCCCTGATCCCAATTTTGTCAAAGAGATCACGCTGCGGGAACGAGTGATAGTTCTGCCCTCGGCCCTCCACCCCAAGACGAATGAGATAGCTAGTCAGAACTGGGTCAGTGTTCCTGTAGCGCCCGATTGTATTGGGAGGCCACTCTTGCGGGCGTGTCGCAGCCCACTCGTA
>DCAZ01000118.1:0-2640 GCA_002313925.1 Gemmatimonadales bacterium UBA1120 | reverse complement strand
GGAGCATTGATCTTGATTCCGCTGGACATGCGCATGATGTCACCGATACGGATTTCTTGACGGGGGTCACCCGGCTCCTGCCATTCGGGTACGGGCGCGGATTGCCAGAGTTCATAGGTCCCCTGCTGAATCAAGACACCCATGAGCGTGCCGGTCAAACTCTTCGTCATTGACCAACTCTCAAGGGGAGTATGGATGTCGATACCTTCACCGTATCGCTCACCCAAGATACGGCCCTTATATGTGACTACGAGTCCAAGCGTACGCGCTTCGGCAGGACCGAATCCGATATCAAGAGCCTCTTCAACCTTCTCCATATCGATTTCAGATGGCCATGGCACATCGGAAAGAACGTCACCCATCGGCCAGGGAGTTGTTGCTGCAGGTGGCAGGTTGCGCTCCACAGCAGTCGGCGTGAAATGCACCGAGTCCTCGCCAATCCCATGAGCTACGCAGCCCTGATTCTCATAGCGCTTCGCAGTTCGAGTTACACCGTCGGAGAGCGTAAGGGCCACACGCTCCTGTTCGTAATCAACCACAGTGTCGACAACATGCGCGCGCTCATCGAATGGAGAGATGAACCCACCGACGTTGGCGGCAGCGTCAGCAGCATCCAAACCAGTAATGAAGACACCAGAGCAAAGAATCTTCGCGAAACCCGCAGTCTGATGGTGCAGCGCCTCACCCGGAGGAGGGTCGTACTCCGTGTTGAGTTCAAATGCTTGTGCACGTGCAATAAGCGACTCAGTAGAGCCATCCGCATTCGGGATTTCTTCTTCAACTACACCGCATGCCACGGACAAAAAGCAGGTGGAGAACAACAAGGTTTTCATAGACGAGGCTGTGCGCATACCACTGCTCCCAGTACTGGTGGACCCTGAACATATGCTGGGTTATAGCAGCGCGCGACGGACAGCTTATTCCAGTACGCCTTCCCCAGATGTCAACTGGGCAAGCTGTTCTCTCAGTGTCTCTAGGGTCATCGCGGGAACAGCGATCTGATACCTAACCTCCTCGCCGTACTCCTCATGCTCCACAACAACCTCCAGATCGTCCAGTAGCCTTTGAAGACTCTCCACATGGGGATATGCGACTCGCACACTAACGTGGACACGCTTGATCTTTAGTTCAGTTGGGAGGGTTTGAAGCAGCAATTTGACTCCACCAGCATAAGCACGGGAAAGTCCACCAGTCCCGAGCTTCACACCTCCAAAATAACGCGTGCAAACGGTGACGACCTCACCCACTCCAGAATGCAGTAATACAGTGAGCATGGGCCGACCAGCTGTTCCATGGGGTTCACCGTCATCACTCATGCCGATATGGGCAGTACTCCCTGGAGGACCAGCTACGAAAGCCCAGCAATGATGGGTCGCATCAGGAAATAACTCTCTCACTGAGTCCACAAAAGTGTTGGCAGCATTGGCGTCTGGGGCGTGCGCTGCAGTGGTGATGAAACGACTGCGCTGAATTAATTCCTCGACCCTGTAGATTCGGGAGGGAATAGCATAGCGGAGACCAGCCTTTGATCTCACTCGACTCAAGCCGCCATGTCAGCGTTCAGGTGTAGCAGCTAGTCCGCTGACATACGATCCAGGAACTGCCGCTCTGAAGGTCTCAAATTACCTGCACCTTCAGACTCCACCTTGGCTAGAAGTCGCACGACTTCTCCTCTATTAAGCTCGTGCAATGAATCTAGGACAATTCCCTTCCACCTCGCTGTAGCTAGACGATCCCCCATGATCCCTGTAGGCGATGCGTCGGAGTGAAGTTCCTTGTTAAAAGCTCTCTTGCCAGCCCCTTTCCGCCACCCCCACCACTTGATGAAAACAAATGCAAAGGCAAGTCCTCCAAGGTGTGCAAAGTGAGCTGTGCGAGAGTCCATGGATGGATTCACTCCAGCATACAGAGATCCGAACACAAGCAGGGTAGCGAGAAGCCAAGCCTCGATTGGTAGTATTCCCCAAAGGTAGATCCGCTCGCGCGGCCAATACATCGCAAACGCCAAAAGGACGCCGTACACTGCTCCAGAAGCACCAACGACCGGATACTGCCGCGAGAACACTAAATGGAACAGCGCTGCCCCTAACCCGGAAAGGAAGTAAAGCCAAAGGAATCCCTTCGCACCTATTCTGTCTTCCACCCGCGGTCCGAAGAAGTAGAGGCCAATCATATTAAAGAGTAGATGCCACAGACCGGCGTGTAGAAACATGTACGAGACCAGAGTCCAAGGCCGAACAAGAATGGCTGGCGGATAGAAACTTAGAGCCGCATAAAGAGGGGGCATGAGATAGCCCACCAAAAACATCACGATATTCGCGATGAGTAACTTTCGGACCCATGGTGTCATTGCGAGCATTTTGAACTCCTACCCCCTCCTAACCGCCAGGTGTCTCTCAGTCAAAACGACCTGATCCATTCGTATCGGACTCCTTTTCCTCTTCTTCCTGCGGAGCTTGCCAAAAGCCCTCATTGCCTGGGACCAAAGCAGCAACCTGGTTCGAATACAAGGCAGCGTTAAAGAGAATTTTGAAGGTGCCGAAGGGCTGTCCCCGCCACTGTGGGCGGAAGCCAAGCAACACGACTCGTCCATCTCCATACTGCACGTCGAGTGCAGCCGCATATCCCTGAACGAACTCC
>DCAZ01000143.1 GCA_002313925.1 Gemmatimonadales bacterium UBA1120 | reverse complement strand
AATAAGCGAAGGCACGAAGAGATCGCGGAAGCTGTGGCCCAACACGTCTTGGACACGCTACGCTAGCAGTTCCAAGAGACAAGATTGCAATACGTCCACGAGATGAACGACCAATGACGAAACCTGATTGGAAAGAAGTAAAGCACTACGAAGACATCACGTACCATAAGTGCGATGGTGTGGCACGAATCGCCTTTGACCGTCCGGAAGTACGTAATGCTTTCCGGCCCGAGACCTTGCTCGAGTTACTTGAGGCCTTTCGAAATGCTGGAGAAGATCCCGAGATCGGGGTGGTGCTTCTTACAGGAAACGGCCCGTCAGAAGATGGTAAGTGGGCGTTCTGTGCAGGGGGAGATCAGAAGGTGAGGGGAGAAGCCGGATACGTAGGCAAGGATGGCTTGCCACGGCTCAACGTACTCGAACTGCAGCGGTACATGCGCTCGATGCCAAAACCAGTTATCGCGCTTGTCGCCGGCTACGCAATCGGTGGAGGACATGTGCTACACGTTGTTTGTGACTTAACGCTTGCGGCGGATAATGCGGTGTTCGGACAGACGGGCCCGATTGTCGGTTCATTCGACGGTGGCTTTGGTTCTGGATTTTTGGCACGAATGGTTGGCCAGAAGAAGGCACGCGAAATTTGGTACCTCTGTCACCAGTATTCGGCTGAAGAGGCTTGTGAGATGGGTATGGTGAACAAGGTCGTCCCGCTAGAAGAGCTTGAACTCGAGGGCTGGAGGTGGGCCCAAGAAATCCTAGATAAGAGTCCTCTAGCGATTCGGCTTCTCAAGAGTGCCTTCAATGCCGATGTCGATGGCCAGGCCGGACTCCAGGAATTAGCAGGCAATGCAACGTTATTGTTTTACATGACGGAGCAGGGGCAGGAGGGGAAAAGGGCATATCTCGAGAAGCGAGATCCCGACTTCCGCAAATACCCGTGGTTGCCTTGGTGATTGAAGTTGGAATGCTGATCAGTCTTCATTCAATTGCCCAAAGCATACATGGAAGCTCTCACATCACCTTCTGAGATTTCCAGGATCCGGGCTTGGCTTCTCGCTATTCGCCCCAAGACACTCATCGCATCCGTAGCTCCCGTTATCGCGGGGACAGGATTAGCCATCCATCATGGGGTGTTCACTTTTTCCCCTGCGTTCGCTGCTCTGCTTGGGGCCATTTGTATTCAGATTGGTACTAATCTTGGCAACGATTACTACGATTTTCTTCGTGGTGGAGATACGGAAGACCGTGTTGGTCCAGTCAGGGTCACTCAGGCTGGAATTCTGGCTCCAGCAGCTGTAAGAGCTGGGATGGTTAAGGCCCTTGGGTTGGCGATGATCGCAGGTATCTATCTGGTGTGGGTTGGAGGGTTACCCATCCTGTGGATCGGGTTAGCCTCGATCGCATGTGCCGTTCTCTATACCGGAGGGCCTTTTCCACTGGCATACCACGGCCTTGGTGATCTCTTCGTCTTTATTTTTTTCGGACTCGTTGCGGTTGCGGGTACCTACTACGTGCAGGGCCTTTCATGGTCTGTCGATGCTTTTTTGGTAGGATCGGGTGTTGGTGCGCTTAGCACTGCTCTCATTGTCGTGAATAACCTCAGGGACATCGATACAGACTCCCGCGCGGGGAAGCGGACCCTAGCTGTTCGTATTGGTCGAACTCTCACAAAGCTCGAGTACCTCTTCATGCTTTCCATCTCTATTTCTGTGCCTCTTCTTGGCTGGATGGTTCTGGATTGGCCGGTCACTGTACTCTCATCACTATTGGTGATTCCGCTCTCTGTTAGCCCAGTGAAAAAGGTGATCGGTTACGCGGAGGCTCATGATCTACTGCCAGCCCTAGCAGAGACTGCACAGTTGGTGGGGGTCTATGGTTTGGCTCTCGCCACCGGGTTTGCCCTCGGCTGATGCTCCTCGAACTACTTGAAGGAACAGTGAGCACGAGCGCTAATAGGCTGGCGCTTGTATCAGCCGAAAGAGTCTGGACATACGCGGACCTTGCTAATGCTGTAGAGGAACGCGCGACAGAACTAGCCACCAAAGGAGTCGAGCCGGGTCGAGTTTATGTAATTGACGCTCACGCAGAAGCGAATACGGTGATCGAATTCTTAGCCTACTGGCGGACAGGTGCATCCATCGCCCCACTCGATCCTCGTCTAACACGGCTTGAGAAATCCAGAGCCGAGGAGGTCCTCGACGGTTTCCAAACCGATGCCCAAGTAATTCTGTGGACTTCCGGGACGGGAGGCCTACCCCGGGGTGTTTTGTTCACGCTGGATAATATCTGTGCGAGTGCTGAGGCTGTTACCAAGAGACTGGATCTCGGATCCAAGAATGTCTGGTTACTGTCCCTTTCTCCAGCGCACGTAGGCGGCTTGGCCCTAGTGACCCGAGCTTTTCTTTCGGGTTGTACCCTGGTTGCTTGCGGGTCTTTTCGTGCAGATATCGCTTCTCAATTCATCGAAGGTGAAGGTCTCCCAGGTAGTGCTTCTCCGGTGACTCATATGTCACTTGTGCCGACCCAATTGATTCGCTTGCTGGAGCACCGGGACGGCATACAGGTACCTGCTTCATTCAAATGCGGATTGATCGGTGGAGCTCATGCCTCACCAGATCTCATTCAACAAGGCCTCGCAGCGGGATGGCCGCTCGCACTGACCTACGGTATGACAGAGATGACTTCTCAGGTGGCTACTGCCGTGCCTTTTGAAGTGAAACAAAAGCCGGGTTCGGTCGGTCGTGCGCTGATGGGAACGAAGATCAAGATTGACAGTGACGGACAGATTCTAGTCCAGGGCCCTACGCTGGCTCCGGGGTATGTCAGCTCGACCACACCACTAGCTGATACTGAAGGCTGGTATCATACAGGTGACCTGGGACACTTCGATGAAGACGGAGATCTGTGGGTTACCGGACGACGCTTAGACCGGATCGTGTCGGGTGGAATCACCATAGATGCAACTCATATAGAGGATGTGCTGTGCGAGCACAAAGGAGTCCAGGATGCCTGTGTAGTAGGTATTCCAGACCCTGAGTGGGGGGAAATTATTGGTGCGTGGGTTGTGCCAACCGGTGACGGACTCGATCTGGACCTTCTCGAAGAGTATGCCCGGCAATCTTTCGGCGAAGCCAAGCGGCCGCGTGTTTGGCTCATCGGGGGAGAGATTCCCTGCAACACAAACGGTAAGTTGGAGAGAGAAAGAGTGCGGGAGGCTCTAGGACTTGAGGCAAGGAAAGCAGACTAAGACATCTGAGTTGGAGCATCTATAATCGAGGATGTTTCAGCAGTGAACCTTCCGGTTTATTCGGCGCCCGCTCAAAATGCGAATATCCCCGTGTCGCCGCCTAGCCCAAGCGACACACCGAGTCGGAAGGTCAGCAAGTTGGCCTCACTACGTCTTGGGTTGATGCTGACTGTACCATCCGGGTTGTCGATGACGTCACCTTTGGTGAGGTAATCGACAACACCATTGCCGTGGTGCTCCACTCCAAAATCGAGTGAGAAGTCTTCCCAAATGCCGTAGCGGATGCCCCCGCCTGCACGCCAGGCGAAGGTCCAATCATTGAGGTGAGTGGTGTTGAAATTTGTCTCGGCTCCCGCAAAGTATTCACCCTGGAGCGTTGACCCAGTGTTAAAAACTGAAGTTCCAAGGGTTCCGTAGACGTAGGGTTCAAAACGTCCCCGTATCAGGACGACCTCAGGGCCCAAGCCAAAGTAGAAGATGTTGTTGCTTGTCTTGATGTCCGTTTGGACACGGCAAGGGTCGCTGATGCATGTAGGTACGCTTTCTAAACCATAGATAACCCATCCAAGATCTGCCCGCAGTCCGAAATTCCTGGAGTCTTCAAGAGGGAAAACCTTCGCACTAAGGTTACCTCCCCCTCCGGCGCCAACGAGATCACCGAACTCACCTACCGCATTGCTGACAAGTCCTGCGAAGTCGAGATATAAGAATGGATGCCTGGATTCCGAGGCTCTTGGTAGCACTTGTGCATCTAGACCCTGTGCCATCAGAAGCAGCCCTAACCCAATGCACGTAGTTTTTAAGAAACTATTCTGCTTAGTCACACAACTCTCCAGAGCATGATTGGTACCCACAATCTATTTGCTAAGAGAGCAAAAATCACACCAAGAATAGCCTGATGGTTTAAGTCTATGTTCTGGAGTCAGTTACCGTATTTTAATCCGTATCTTAGGTGTGTGCTTGACCTAGCAGAGTGTCACTTCAATAGGACGCCCAAAATTGGTAGGGTTGGGCATGCCCTTGCTGCCCTGCTAGTACTTGATCCATCTTCGCGGGCCATGGAATCTCAGCCGACGCGGCGATCTCACTTTATCCCCCGTACCCGTGATGGGTGGATCGCCACCATATCGTTTCTAGTGATCTTCATGCTGGCTATGCCGCCGGTCACACACACCCTCCTGAATCGCACTGAGCCCTGGATCGTTGGGCTTCCGTTTATCTACGTGGCTCTGTTCGCAGTCTACACCGCCCTGATCTGTGTTTTGGTCTGGGCCCTGAGGCGGGGTCTATAGCTTGATGGCGACAGTTTGATGGACACCTGGGTCATCGCAACCAGCCTGATCTTTCTTTATTTGGTCTTCACGCTCGTCCTGGGTGTTGTCGCTAATCGTAGGATGACAGTCGATATGGAGGATTTCCTCCTCTGCGGTCGTCGTGCTGGTTTTGTCGTTCTTTATTTGACCGTCGTAGCAAGTTTCCACTCCGTGTTCGCATTCCTGGGCTCAGGCGGATTTTTCTATACACACGGTGTGGGTTTCTGGGCCGCCGGAACATGGACGCTCCTGGTCGGTGCGATTACCTATGTGATTGGTACTCGGATCTGGGCGCTTGGAAAGGCTTTCGGCTATATCACCCCCGCAGACATGCTGGCCGACTTCTACGAGTCAGAAGCCGTACGTATCGCTGTGGCAGCCGTCTCGGTTGTCTTCACGATCCTCTACATCCAGGCGCAGGCACAGGGTCTAGGCTACATCATTAACATTGCCTCGGACGGCCGTGTTGGCCTTGAGCTTGGCACGCTAATTCTCCTGGTCGTGGCAGCAGTTTATCTGATGGCTGGTGGACTCCGGGCGGTCTATTGGACTGACGTACTCCAGGGGATCTGGATGTATATAGCAATATGGGTAGGGGCACTCGTTCTATCCTACGAGCTTTTCGGGGGGCCGCTGGAACTGTGGCGTGCAGTTTCAGAACAGCGGCCGGATTTGCTCTCCCTACCAGGTCCGAAGGGTTTCTTCACGCCGGGTATGTGGATTGGTATGACCTTCACGCTCTCATTTGGGGTCATCTTCCAGCCACACATGATGATCCGTTACTACACAGCGATCGACGCTAAGACACTCAGGCTTCTCGGGGCGACGACGCCGATCTACCTAATGACCTTATTTATTCCCGCGGCTTTGATCGGTTTGGGTGGGGCGGTCGTCATGCCTGGGCTCGAGGGGCCAGCTGCCGACCGAATTTTTCCTGAGCTACTCTTCGCGTACGCTTCACCATGGCTGACGGGTATCATCTTAGCGGGCGCAACTGCGGCTGCGATGTCCACCCTGGATTCGATCCTGCATGCGAACATGACTGTACTGACCCGGGACGTATACCAGCGGTATATCAACCCCGACGAGAGCCAAGCACATTACGTGTGGGTCGGCCGGGGAATCGTTCTCGGACTTCTTGTCGTGGGGTATTACCTCTCGGTGTTGAGGCTCGACTTCTTGGTGGTACTAGTCACACTTTCAGGAGCCGGAGCGTTGCAGCTTATGCCGGCGATTTTGGGTGTGTGCTTCCCTGGAGGTCGTACACTCACTAGGGCAGGTGTGGTTGCTGGAATCTCTACGGGACTCGCTGCATTATACATCACGCTGGTCGTCTCACCGCACCCCCTCGGGTTGCATGGTGCGATCTGGTCTCTTCTCATCAATACTGCGGTGGCAATTAGTGTGTCGGCTGTTACGCCATCGCCCTCGAAGGAAACAATCGAGCGCGTCCATGGTGAACTGGAGCGCTTCGTCTACGGAACAGAGGAGTAAATATGTTACGGATCAATTGGATCACCCGCTGCATAGTTCTGGTGATTGTTTGTGGATTAGTCTCCTCACCCAGTGCGACAGCACAGCAACCGGCTGGGCCCACTCTTGTAGGTCCTGAGAACGGATCGCTGGTTATCGTGGGAGGAGCGATGCGCTCTCCTGAGATCTACGAGCGCTTTCTCGAACTGGCCGGTGGCCCAGGTGCACACATCGTGATGATTCCCACGGCTGGGGGTGCCGAGGAGTATGATGAGTATTACCAAGGCCTGAATTCCTGGCGGCGTAATGGTGCTACGAACATGACACTGCTGCATACGACCGATCCTGCTGTAGCGGACACTGAGGAATTCGTGGAGCCACTTCTGACGGCTGACGCGGTCTACTTCTTCGGAGGTCGCCAGTGGAGATTGGTTGACGCCTACGGGGGCACTCGCACCGAAGAGGAAATTCGGAAGGTGCTCGACCGCGGTGGTGTCATTGGTGGTTCATCAGCTGGAGCTTCAATCCAGGGTTCATTCTTGGTGCGGGGTGATACGCGAACGAACCTTGTCATGATGGGTGACCATCAGGTTGGCTTCGGATACCTGCGTAACGTGGG
>DCAZ01000128.1 GCA_002313925.1 Gemmatimonadales bacterium UBA1120 | reverse complement strand
CAGTCCGTCGGCGTTCTCTCTAAGCAGACCAGTAGCAGAACCGTCAGCATCACGCACAATGGTACCACCAGGCGGATCTGGGGTCTGATTGTTAATGCCTGCAAGCTCAAGCGCATAGGCGTTCGCAAACGCGGCATGCCCACTGGCATGGCCCAGAACCACCGGATTGTTGTTGGATACAGCGCTGAGCGTCGTATGTGTGGGGACGCCCTCGACGGAACCAGGCGGAACCTCGTTCCATTTTTCTTGATGCCAACCGCGTCCTTCAATCCATTGGTCCGGAGACGCACTTTGGACGGCATCTTCTACCATCGCCACAATTTCGTCCCAGCTCTCAACTTGGGTGAGGTCGAGAATTGTCTTCGACCTACCGAGGCTAGTGTAGTGCCCATGACCCTCAATGAAACCTGGAAGTGCAAGTCGGCCTGCTAAGTCGATCGTGCTAGTCAATTCTCCGACTAAAGCCTTGATCTCTTCGTTAGTCCCTACGGCAATGATCCGGTCTCCCCGAATCGCGATGGCCTGAGCTTCCGGTAAGGCATCATCCACAGTGACGACTTTGCCATTGGTTAGCACCACATCGGCTAACTCTTGAACTTCATCCGTTGCACAACCCAAGAATGAGGTTGATACAACCACCAGCATCATGACCAGAAACATGTTGATAAAGCGTGGCAAGGGGTCCTCCAGTACTGTATTTCGATGGAGGGGGAAGGTGGTCGAGGTTCTCGGAGCACGCTACTCTCTGATATGGATCGGCAACACTTTAACAGGCTTGCTACAACGGGTCTTATGGGACTCAATCTCAGGCCACAGATTTGGCTTGACCTTTTGTCTGACCAGAATCCAGAGGTTAATGGTCGCCGGCTGAATCAGCGGATGAGCAGGCTTGCAAGCTTTGGTGCTAACGCTGCAGGTGGTATCGACCGTGTTGCATTCAGTGATGCAAATATCGAAGCACTCGACTGGATAACTGGACTACTCGTGGAGTCAGGCTTTTCTCCTTCAATTGACTTTGCGGGTAATCTGATCGCCCGCAAACCGGGATCCGGATCTGAGCTTCCTCCGATTATGCTAGGCTCCCATATCGATTCAGTTCCTGGCGGCGGTAATTACGACGGACAAGTCGGTTCGATGGGTGCCCTAGAAGTTGCTGCATCGCTGGCTGACGCAGCCCATACCACTCGACATTCACTCGAAATCTTAATTTTCTCGAACGAGGAAGGAGGGAAAACCGGTAGCCGTGCCCTAGCGGGAGAGGTGGAGGGGTTCGAGTTGGATATAGTCACCGCTTCAGGTTTTACGATCGCGGACGGCATTCAGCGGCTCGGAGGGAACCCCAATCGCCTGACTGAGGTGCGGCGGACGGATGGGTCGGCGGAGGCCTTCTTGGAACTGCACATTGAGCAGGGCGCAGTATTGGACACGGATGAGATCGACGTGGGAGTCGTCGAGGGGATTGTAGGAATCATGCGTTGGACCGTAACTGTTGATGGCAGCACCAACCATGCCGGCACGACCCCTATGGACCGGCGGGCCGATGCGATGGTTGGTGCGGCACGGTTCATCGATCTAGTCCATACAACAGCTCGTCGGATGCCAGGCCAACAAGTTGCTACAGTGGGCAGACTTGAAGCCGAACCAGGTGTACCTAATGTGATACCTGGTCGTGTCACTATGACCCTTGAGATCAGAGACCTCTCAATGGCCGGCATTGAGCGTGTCTACAACGAAATCAATCGCAACTTGGTCCGGATTACAGAAGAAACGGAGACCCGCTTCTCATTCCAGCGCTTTTATACGAGCAGGGCAGCTCCGACTGCTCCATGGATTCGCGAGATCATCGAAACTTCTGCACGTGGCCTCGGCCTTTCGACCCGCCGCATGCCCTCAGGAGCCGGACACGACGCTCAGAGCATTGCACTCTTTGCACCGGTTGGAATGATATTCGTGCCCTCTGTAGCTGGCATCAGCCATGCACCTGACGAGAATACTAGCCCTCAGGATGTCATCAACGGCGTTAACGTCCTCCTGCAAACGCTGCTAGAGTTGGACGAGCGCTAGAAATCGCTAAGTCGCCCCTAGACCTCGACAGATCAGGTCGCACTTCTCGGATCATTAACGCGGCGGAGAAGCCCCAGTCCCACGATAAACAGAACACTGATCGCCATCACAGCGAGCCGCTGGTTGCCACCACTGGCCATGGCGATATAGCCAAATACTAGGGGGCCGACGACAGATGAAGACTTACCACACAGGGCATAGAAACCAAACATCTCTGCTTCCTTACCCTTTGGAATCAGTGCAGCCATAAATGCACGGCTGGCCGCCTGAACAGATCCCAAGCCGAATCCTGCTACCATCGCGAGTGCACCAAACCACAGTTTCGAGGTCGGAATGAAACCGATGCTGACCGCGACAAGAGTCCACATGACCAACACACCACTCAATATCTTCTTCGGACCCAGGAAGTCCGTAGGCTTCGCCAGCGCAAAGGCGCCAACTAGAGCCGCAATCTGGAGCGCTATGTACAGATAGACCAACTCATTCTGTGTATATCCAAACGTCGTCGATGCTACTGTGCTTGACATGTAAATTGCAGTGAGTACTCCATCTATATAGAAGAAGAATGCAAGCAGAAAGCGCCTCAGGTTCTTCTCCCGTAGTACCTCACCCAGGATCTCCCGGAAGTTGGTCACGCCCCACCGTGCAGCTCGACCAACGGACATGTCACTAGCCTGGTCCTGGGGAAGGAATAGGAACGAGGGGATCGAGAATAGGATGAAGAAAACTGCAACCATGACCCATACCAGATCGATATTGGTCTCAATAAGAGGGAGAGCAAGCAGGAGGCCCACTGCCGAGCCTGCGTAACCCACTCCAAACCCAAGGCCAGATACCCAACCTTGTTTATCCGAAGGGGCGATGTCAGGCAGGTAGGCATTATAGAATACCAGACAGGCCTCATACCCTACGTTTGCAAACACGAATACCCCGAATCCCCAAAGCACCGCTCCCGGGCCAAGCGTCGTAAATAATGCAACTCCTGTAACGCACATGGCGACGAAAAAGGCCATGAACCTCTTACGCATGCCTGCTCGGTCTGCAATCGCCCCAAGCAAGGGGGAACTAATTGCAACAATCAGAGCAGAGAGAGATACGGCACGCCCCCACCACCAGTCACCGATACTGTCGGTATTCCCCACAACGGTATTGATGTAATACACCTGGAAAACAACGGCCGTGATGACTGCCGGGTATACAGAATTAGCTAGATCAAAGAGCGCCCATGCCCCGACTTGCTTCTTGTTCACTCCAGTCTCCTTCGGACTGTAATACCCATTCAGGCTAGCCTCATCAGTAGAAATCTATCCATAGGCAACCGATGCCTCAGTTGCGTCTTCCCGAGCGCTAAGCGAATCTCAGCAGCCCAGGCCAGTCGGCATGATAGAATTCCCCCAAAACCGAATACTCAATGAACAGACTCGCAGGAAAGCGCGTCCTTATTACCGGTGCTTCAGCTGGCATCGGAGAAGCTTGTGCGTACGCCTTCGCAGAAAGTGGGGCTGATCTTCTCCTTTCCGCCAGGCGTGTCGAACGTGTCAAAGAATTGGCTGCCCGTCTCTCCGGAGACCACGGTGTACAGGTGCACACTGCTAGGCTCGACGTAACTGACTCAACTGCAGTTACCGCCTACGTCGAAGAAATCACTAATGCGAACCTTGTGCCGGATATCCTGATCAACAATGCCGGCAAAGCTGTCGGACTTGACCTACTGCACGAAGGCTCGCTCGATGACTGGGAGGACATGATCGACACCAACATAAAGGGTCTACTTTACGTGTCCCGTGCGGTCATCCCACACATGGTCACCCGCAATTCCGGGCATGTCATCAATATCGGTAGTATTGCGGGGCGCTGGGTCTACCCTAAGGGGGCAGTTTACAATGCGACCAAGTTTGCAGTCTGGGCGCTTAACGAGGGCATGAACATTGACCTCGTTGGAACAAAAGTTCGCGTCTCAAGCGTAGACCCTGGTATGACTGAGACAGAGTTTAGCGAGGTACGCTTCCATGGAGACAAGGAGCGAGCCGATAAAGTCTACGAGGGAACTCAGCCACTCACAGGTGAGGACATTGCTGATGCAATCATTTACGTGGCAAACACACCCGAGCATGTCGACATCATCAATCTAGTCATGATGCCCACCCAGCAACGTCACGCTTTTGTGCTCCATCGCGAGTGAAGGATAGCTCACCGTACGTCATTGTCTTTACACTTTGGCTGCTCGTCTTCTCCTCGGCGAGCCAGACCATGATTATCTCGCCGATCCTTCCTCAGATCGGCGATGACCTCGGAATAGCAGACGCCGCACTAGGAACACTAGTGTCCGTATACTCTCTGATGGTGGGCATCTTCGCGATCCTCTCTGGTCCAGTATCAGACCGCTTCGGACGCCGCCGGATTCTGCTGATCGGCTGTGGTACCATGACTGTTGCACTTATGCTACACACGCTCGTGTCTGACTACGCCTCATTCCTTGCAGTGCGGGTGTTTGCAGGCATGGCAGGTGGAATATTGAGTGGGGCTGCGGTTTCCTATATCGGAGACTATTTCCCATATGAACGACGTGGTTGGGCGACTGGATGGGTCATGAGTGGGTCCGCGGTCGGTCAAATCGCAGGCATCCCGATCGGAATCGTCCTGGCAAACCAATGGGGCTTCAAGGCACCCTTCTATATCTTCGCCGTAACGATGGCAGCGACAATTCTATTGCTCTTTTTCAGGGTTCCACAGCCTCCTGGAAAGCAATCACTAGAGCAATTAACTGTAGGGAAAGCGGCGGCGGATTACGCCGCAATGCTCCGGCGACCCGAAGTAGCCTGGGCAGCAGTCGCTTACTTCGTGATGTTCCTTGGAGTGTCTATCTTCACAGTCTATCTCCCCACCTGGCTCGACCGAGATCTCGGTATTTCTGGGAACGAGCTAGCGCTGATGTTCGTAGTGGGTGGGATCGCCAACGTTTTGACGGGACCTCAAGCTGGGAAATGGTCAGATCGGATAGGCCGGAAGGGTATTATCCTCCTTGCATGTATTGGGCTGTCCTCCCTGATGCTGCTCACGGTCCCGCTTGTGACCAATCTTATAACGGCGTGTGTCTTCTTCTTCCTGATTATGATGCTTGTAGCCATGAGAATTAGTCCCTTCTCTGCACTACTTACTGGTTTGGTTAATGATGACCGACGCGGCTCCCTCATGAGTTTAGCGGTCGCCCTGGGACAGATGGGTTTCGCACTTGGTGGAGCGATAGCGGGGCCTCTTTTCGCTGGAATGGGGTATAGCGCGAACACTGTTCTTGGAGCCATTTTTGTGCTCGCGATGGGTCTCATTGTATGGTTCTTTATCCCTGAACCCCCCATCCGAACTACTCTGGCCGCAGCAGATTAAATCGCAACCCCTATCGCCCAAGCTAGGCCTTCATATCTTTTTTTTACTTTAAGATCAGGGTGCCTTGCCACCCAGGACACTTCTGTGGATAGAGATTCTGACAATGCGCTAGGCTCCCTATTATTCGAGAGAACCTCTTACGGTTCTCCGAGAAGCAAGAACCGGTCATGCCCTTAGAATTCGAGCATGGCATCCTGGGGGTCCAGGTCCAGATCGATAAGCTACTTGACCTTGCTGACCGCAGGGGCATCGACGTATCAAGCGAGGTAGAGGTTCTTCGGGAGAAGCTCCTCGAGATTAGTCAACAAACGTACGAGAACCTAAGTCCTATGGAGCAAGTTCTCGTTGCGAGACATCCTAAGAGACCATACACACTCGACTATATCGATCTTATATGCACCGATTGGATCGAGTTACATGGTGATCGTGCATTCCGAGACGACCAAGCAATTGTAGGAGGATGGGCTCGTATACGTGGGCGCACAGTCATGATGATTGGCCATCAGAAAGGTCGCTCTATGAAAGAAAACTTAGACCGCAATTTTGGCATGCCTCACCCCGAAGGTTACCGAAAGGCACTCCGTCTCATGAAACAAGCGGAGAAGTTTGGGCGACCTGTTGTTACGCTCATCGACACCCCAGGCGCTTATCCAGGTATTGGAGCAGAAGAGCGGGGTCAGGGGGAAGCAATAGCGACAAATCTCCGGGAAATGGCACGATTAAGAACACCTCTTATAAGCGTGATAATCGGTGAAGGCGGATCAGGAGGTGCCCTCGCCCTAGGTGTCACTGACCGCATTATGATGCTGGAGCACTCAGTTTATTCAGTGATCTCACCCGAAGGCTGCTCAGCAATACTGTGGCGCTCCGCAGAACATCGCGAAGAAGCTGCCAATGCTCTGCAGCTAACAGCTGACAATCTACTTGATCACGGTGTATGTGACGAAATCATTCCTGAACCGGTAGGTGGCGCGCATTCAAATTGGGACAGTGCTGGGGCTCATCTTGAAGATGCCCTAGACCGAGTCCTCTCTGAGCTTGCAGAACTGACAATTGAACAATTACTCGAAAGTCGGTGGGCGAAGTATGAAGCGATTGGAACATGGCGTGAAACATGAGTGACGATAGAGCCTGGACCGGTTTTGCAGAGATTTCGTTCAAGGGTAATCGGAAGGCTTATTTCGGCTACACTAACCTTAATCTGCGTCCCGACCTCCATGTGATTGTCGAGGCAGACCAGGGTAAGGACTTGGGGAAAGTGACAGCCGTAGGAGCGATCGCTGAGAGGAAGTGCTCCTCCTCGAACGGAGGTTGCGCAACACCGGCTCCAGAGAAGAAGGTTCTTCGGATTGCTCACTCAGACGATATCGGGAAAAGTCAGACACTCCGAAAAGATGAAGATCGAGTGCGAGTGGAAGCCCGTAAATTGGTAACTAAGCACCAATTAAGCATGAAGGTGACAGATGCAGAGTGGCAATTCGATCGCAATCGGCTCACCGTATACTTTACAGCTGAGAAGCGTGTTGACTTCCGCCAGCTCCTGCGAGCTTTAGCAAGCAAGTTTAAGGCTCGTATCCAACTAAAGCAGATCGGAGTACGGGATGAAGCTGCACTCCTGGGAGGAGTGGGCCGCTGCGGGCGAGAGCTATGCTGCTCCACCTGGCTACCTGAACTTAAGCCAGTCAGTCTTCAACTCGCTAAAAGTCAGGGGCTCTCTTTAAACCCCTCTCAAATCAGTGGATGCTGTGGCAGGCTGATGTGTTGCCTCATGTACGAGCACCGTACCTACGTAGAAGCCCGACGGAGATTCCCACGTGAAGGTCGGAAGATCCGCACGGGAAGAGGGCTCGAGCGTGTGGTAACAATCGATATCTGGAATGATACAGTTTTGCTCAAAGATGATGAGGGCACCCGTCGTACGTTGACGCTTGAACAACTAGAGGGAGAGGCCTCACAGTGAGTGATGCCAGGCGTCTCTTCATCACAACCCCCATCTACTACGCTTCGGGTGAACCTCATATCGGCCACGCCTATACAACGATTCTCGCAGATTTGATCGCACGCTTTGGTCGACAAACTGGAGCTGATGTCTTCTTCCTCACCGGTACTGATGAACACGGCCAAAAGATACAGGAAGAGGCTGAGCTTCGGGGCATTAAACCAATCGCACTGTGTGATACCATGGCGACCGCCTTCGGCAAGGCATGGGAAACTCTCGAGATTTCACATAACCGCTTCATACGGACCACAGAACCTGAGCATATCGCTGTTGTAACTGCCTTTCTTCAGCGCCTCTGGGACCGTGGTGAGATTTATGATGGGGTATACTCAGGATGGTACTGTGTATCTGACGAGCGTTACTGGACCGACAAGGACCTCGGACCGGGAGGCACCTGCTCAATCTGCAGCCAGAAGGTTACGCACGTAGAAGAAAAAAACTACTTCTTCAAGATGAGTAAGTACCAAGATGCCTTGGTCCAACACATCGAAGACAATCCAGACTGGATCATACCGGAGATTAGACGAAACGAGGTCCTGGGCTTCTTGAGACAACCCCTTGCTGACCTCTCAATTTCACGACCGAGGAGCCGGATCTCCTGGGGGATACCACTACCTTTTGATGAGGACCACGTAGCCTACGTCTGGGTTGATGCCCTAATCAACTACCTCACAGCCTCAGGAGCGATTAACCCTGAGGCCCCACCAAGTGAGCAGGGCTTTGAGGATGTGTCTGATTCGTGGTGGCCTTGCGATTTGCACCTGATCGGCAAGGACATCCTTACGAACCATGCGGTTTACTGGCCGACACTACTGATGGGTGCCGGTCTCCCAGTCCAACGACAGATCTTATCTCACGGATGGTGGATTGTGGGAGACACAAAGATGTCCAAATCACTTGGAAACGTAGTAGACCCACTAGCACTGCGAGAAGATTTTGGAACTGATGCTGTCCGCTGGTATCTACTTCGGGAGATGCCCACTGGTTCAGATGCCTCATTTACGCCAGAGCGGTTCATGACGCGCTACAATGAGCTCTCTAATGTGCTTGGCAATCTTGTGAGTCGTTCCATTTCGATGGTCTCAAAGTACCGAGACGGGATTGTACCCACCTCCCAAGATGACGGCCTTTCCAGCGAAATCATCCAGGCATTAGCTAGTAATCATGAGGCGATGGCTGATTACCGTATACACGAAGCGCTCGCAGCTAGTATGGACCTAGCCAGGGCTGCAAACGTCTATGTAGAGGACCGCCAGCCCTGGACACAGGCCAAAGATCCGAATGCGGCACAAGAGCTAGATGAGACTTTGGCCACCTTAGTACGGGTCCTCTGCGTGCTTTGCGCCCTCTTAGAACCTGTTGCTCCGGGTAAAATGGCTGAACTTGCACTTAGACTTGGACTTGACACCCTTCCATCATTGGAAACTTCTCTAACAGTCAACCTTGCCGGTAACCGTTTAGAGGTAAGTGGTCCGCTTTTCCCGCGAATCGAGCCATCTTGGGCTGGGGATTTGGGTTGACGCTCAGTTCAACCTTCGTCTACTTTTTCCGTTGTAAATGAGGGTCCCGCCAAAAGCATAGAGCGATATTACGGATGATTGGAGATAGGTGGACATTTCTGTTAGTCCGAGATGGGCACAGCACTGTCAAGCAATACTCCCTGTCCTCACGCCTCCTTCGAATCCTAGTTGGAGGAGGGCTGGTAGCAGCTCTGAGCCTAATTGGATACGCTGTCACAATTGGGGTTGACGGGTACGCTCGATTACAATCAGCTCAACTGGATACTCGCAACACTGTCCTGCAGGACGAACTCCAGCAGTTTCAGACGCGCGTGGACCATCTTGAGTCGACACTAAATCATATTGCTCAGAATGACGCCCGTTTCCGCAGCATAGCCGGGCTAGAATCCATCGACTCTGAAGTGCTACAAGCTGGTGTAGGAGGACCCGGACTCGTTGGACCAGAAGCCCATTCACTCTGGACAATTGACCCATCCATTTCGGAGAACCTCTTCGAAGTGTCGTACGATCTAAACCAACTGGAACGCCGCGCCCGCTTGCTGTCTAGCAGCCTAGCGGAAGCCACAGATTCTGTGCTCGCTCATAGGGATTTGTTGGAATCGACTCCCTCCATTCTACCAACCCCAGGATGGCTGAGTAGCAGCTACTCTGAATCCCGCATGCACCCTATCCACAACCGCCCACTTCCCCATCCTGGAGTAGACATTTCTGCTCCAAAGGGAACATCTATTTATGCAGCAGCTAAGGGTCGGGTTATTAGAGCAGGTTGGGTCGTTGGATACGGACTCACGATTGAAATCGATCACGGCTTTGGATACGTGACACTTTACGGTCACGCCTCAGAGCTGGTCGCTAGCCAGGACGAAGAAGTGCAGCGTGGTGATGTAATAGCGAGAGTGGGCAGTACTGGTATAGCAACTTCACCACACCTGCACTACGAGGTCCGTGTTCAAGGTATAGCTCAGAATCCGGCTAACTTTATTCTCCCTGAATATATACGGTATTAATGACCTTCAGGGATGACCACCCAATAACGCACCATGCTAAGCTTCTATTTTTCTCAGAGAGATTCTCTCAACTAGAATCCGAGGCTCATGCATTATACTGGTAGGAAGTATTCGTAAAGTTATGGTAAGACCGCCTTACCGGAAGCTTGATGCTATTTTTCAATGGATGTACCTTCGCTCTCTTCTGTTTCTAAACAAGACGCATGGAGTTTAAATATGAGGTGTAGGTTCCTCTTGCTCAGCTTGAGCTTGCTGATAGCAGCCTCCGCATGTGGACCGGCTGAGATCGTGGTGACCATGGAGATTGATGTAGCCAATCCGGATGGGGAAGGAATGGTGACACGACCTCTTTCAGATATCGAGGTACAGCTCCTGCCCTACGATAGAGATGCTGTCTTCGATTCGATGTCCAACGCGTTCAACACACCAGAACCTCCCATTCCTGAAGAACTCATCGCAGAACGAGGACGGGTCCAAGAAGCACAGCAGGAATGGCAGAATAACCAGAACCGCTGGAACCTGATCCGAGACACACTCCAGAAATTGACTACAGCCTTAGAGCAGTATAACCGCGGGGAAGCTACCTACGTTGTGCTATTCAGGGAGTGGAATGATTTCGATGGAGAGCTTGGCAATGTAGAACGCCAGATGAATCGGTCGTTCGAAAACTTTACCAGCTTGCAAGAAGGTACAATCGAGGCCTCTAACACCATTCGAATGATGCGGGACAATTGGGGTGACGAGGCCTTCGCTGGAGCAGGTGAAGTCTTTCTAACAAAGCTCCGAGCCTCTGGTCTGGATGCGGTAGCAGACACTACAGATGCTTCTGGTATCGCCAGACAAAATCTAAAGGTTAAGCCTGGCCAATACTGGATCCATGCTCGGTACGAGCTCACTTATACAGAACTCTACTGGAACATCCCTATCGAAGTTATTCGAGGGGACCCTGCTCAAGTGTCTCTTTCCCGTGCTAACGCCGAGGAGCGGCTTAAGCTGTAAACGCTCATTGGTGACCGCACCCGTATACTGCGATTAGGCCGCCCAGGCACGAACAAGTGCCTGGGCGGCTTCCTTTTATGAGTCTCGGAAGCGATTGTGTTGCCCCATGACCAGCACTAGTGGCGCAAACCCCATCTTTCAGGTCGATGCGGACTCTATCGGTTGGATCACATTTGATGATCCAAAGCGCAAGCTGAATGTGCTTTCTGAAGACGTTATGGGTAACCTCGCTGAGGCACTGAATCAGGCACACGCAGCAGAACGCGAAGGTCTTATCCAGGCATTAGTGATCCAGAGCGGAAAAATATGCTCTTTCATTGCAGGAGCAGACGTACATGAGATCACGAAGCTCAAGGATCCATTGGAGGCAGAGCAGAAAATTCAACTTGGTCAAGCAATCTACGGGGAGCTGGAGAACCTGTCGGTCCCAACCATCGCGGCAATCCATGGAATCTGCCTCGGCGGGGGCACTGAAATCGCATTGGCATGCCAGCACCGAGTCCTTTCGGATTCGAAGACCACGAAGATAGGACTACCGGAGGTCACTCTTGGGATATTGCCCGCATTGGGTGGTACAACTCGCTTACCACGGCTGGTCGGGCTACAAGCATCGCTCGAACTTCTGCTCACTGGGAAACAGATCGACTCGCGGAAAGCCCAAAAAATTGGCTTCGCCCAAGAAGTTTTTCCTGAAGCCCTCTTCGAGCGAATGGTCCGAGATTTCGCTCTTGATGCTGTTGAACTTCAACCAAGAACATCAAGACGAAAGAAGAAGCTCCTTAGCCGAATACTGGATGACACTCTGCTCGGTCGTAAAATCGTGCTCAGCATGGCTAGAAAGAGAGTCACTACCCAAACCGGTGGGCATTTCCCCGCACCACTCCGGATTCTTGACATCCTAGATGAGCATCTGGGTGGAAGCATCTCACGCAGCCTCGCAGCCGAAGCACGCCTAGGCGCCGAACTTATCGTCTCTTCGGTAAGCAAGAACCTCCTGCATGTCTTCCATACCAGAGAGGCCGCCCGAAAAGGCAATGGTGCAAATGCTAAAGAGACCGATTCTAGTACAGTTCACGTCCTAGGTGTACTTGGAGCGGGTATCATGGGTGGTGGTATAAGCCAACTCGCCGCGTACAATGGCGTACGTGTGTATATGAAAGACATCCATCACCATGCAATCACTGGTGGATTGCACCATGCTCAAGCTCTGTTTCACAAGGCTACTCAACGTAAGAAGCTATCTAGAAGGCAGGCCAACCAACTCATGGAGTTGATCGCTGGAGGACTTGAATACTACGGGATCTCAAGTGCTCATGTGATCATTGAAGCGGTCGCAGAACAAATGGATGTCAAGAAGCTAGTCCTCCGGGAAACAGAAGAATTCGTGCGCGACGATTGCATCATCACTACGAATACCTCCTCACTATCAGTAGACAAGTTGGCTGAAGATCTTAGTCAGCCAGACCGTTTCTGCGGAATGCATTTCTTCAATCCTGTGCACCGAATGCCGCTCGTCGAAATCGTGAGGGGACGGGATTCAAGCGAAGAAACAATCGCATCGGTCTACGCCTTCGCACTGCAACTAGGCAAGGTGCCAGTCGTGGTGGATAATGGCCCTGGATTTCTCGTCAATCGTGTCCTGGGACCCTATTTAAATGAGGCAGGATTCCTACTCGAGGATGGAGCAAGCATCCAGCAAATTGACACTGCTGCTAGAGAATTTGGTATGCCGGTAGGCCCATTAAGACTTATTGATGAAATTGGATTTGATATCTCTTCGCATGCGGGAACATCGCTCCATAAGGCTTTTGGAGAGCGGCTCAATCCCTCGCTTGCTCTTGTCGCACTCTCTGAAACAGACCGATTGGGCAAGAAGGGTGGTCAAGGCTTCTATCAATATGAGAAGGGGCGCAGCAAAAAGCCTGACGAATCGATTTATGGTGAGCTACAAATACCGGTGCCAGCTGAACCCCAGAAGTTCTCAGATCACGAAATCCGTGCACGCCTAGTTCTGCAGATGATCAATGAGGCCACTCACGCACTACAAGACGGTATCGTACAAAGAGCGGATCAAGTTGATCTTGCGTTAATCATGGGCACCGGGTTCCCGCCCTTCCGAGGCGGTCTACTCAGATTCGCTGATACCCTGCACCCTCGTAGTATTCTCTACCATATCCGGAAGCTTGAAGAGGTGTACGGGACCCGGTTCACTCCTGCGCCCCTATTGATTGACCTCGCCGAGCGTGACCGAACGTTTTACCAGGCGTTCGGAACATGATCGCGGGAATAGTTCCATGCGCTGGCACATCAGAACGAATGGGTGAACCCAAGGCACTGATGGAGGTCACGGACAAAACGTTTGTACAGAGGGCTGTCGATACACTTTCTTTGGGCGGATGTGCTCCAGTGATGGTCGTTGTCCCAAATGACCCTGACATAGAAAGCGCCGCTCACAGCACTCACGCCCATGTTTTGGTTAACCACGATCCTGGCGAAGGCCCGATCACATCGCTTAGGCTCGCACTCCGCGAGCTGACCTCACAACTTGACGGGATAATTTATCTGCCCGTTGATCATCCTCTGGTTCAAGTTGACACCATTCGGCAGTTACTAGCTGTCGCTAGAGAATCCTCAGCACCATTAGTCATCCCCACATATTTAGGAAACAGAGGTCATCCAAGCTTTTTCCGAGCTACTCTATTTACTGAACTCAACGACCCTACTCTTGATGGTGGGGCGCGCACCGTTGTGCACCGGCATCTCTCTGAGGCAACTCTGATTCCCGTAAATGATTCCGGAGTTTTAGCCGACATCGACACACCCGAGTCGTATGAATGTGCACTGCAGAAAGCTAGTGAATTACCATGACATCCCTTCACCCAGCAGAGGCAGCAAGACTCCTAGTAGAAATCCCAGAAAGAGGTGGCAGTGTCATTGTGGCAACCGTTGTTGGCGACAACCAGTTCACCGGAAACCGTATCGCTTTGATTGTCATTGAGAACGAGGAACCAGAGTTACGAGGCTCACTCAGCCTTAAATCGGGGACCGATTCAGTGATTCAATTAATGAAAAATATATTGGAGGATCCCCGTGCCTCCGATGGGCTTCACGAACTGACTGTCGCTGATCATTTGTCGGAGGTTTATATCGAACTTCGACGCCCTGTTCAGGAACTTGTCGTCGTCGGTGCGGGACATATCGCTCAGCCCCTCGCCCACTTAGGTGCCCTGCTGGGCTTCCAAGTTACCGTTATCGACGACCGCCCAGAGTTCGCCACTCGGGAACGCTTTCCAAGTGCCGAGAAGGTGATCCGAGCCAATTTCTCAGACCCATTCCGCGAGACACCGCTCCACACGCGCTCTCATGTCTTACTGGTAACCCGCGGCCACAAGTACGACTACGCGTGCCTTATCAGAGCACTGCGAATGGATCCACCACCTGCTTATATCGGTATGATTGGGAGCAGGCGAAGAGTACGTGCAACATATGTCCAGCTCCTCGAGGAGGGCATCACGCATGCACTGTTGGACCGTATACACGCGCCCGTAGGCCTTGATGTCGGTGCTGAGACCCCTGAGGAGATCGCGGTAGCGGTAGCAGCAGAACTCATCATGGTAAGACGCGGAGGCACTGGTGCTTCACTAAAGGGTGTTGAGCGCATCGTGGAAAGATTTTTCAAGGAAGATAAATGACTCATGACGATGATCGCTCACTGACCCAAGCCCTAGAGGCTGCCCGAGAGGCTGGACGCCGTTGTGCACTGGCAACGATTGTCGCTACAAAGGGCTCAACTCCTCGTAAGGTTGGAGCTAGGATGATTGTGGACCCTGATACGGGCCTCGTAGGCACGGTCGGCGGCGGTTGTGGGGAAGCAGAAGTTATCGAAGCAGCCTACAGGGTGATCGAGACCGGGAAAGCTCAGCGAGTAAATGTAGATCTGACAGACGACCTGGTATCATGGAGCCCAGCCGTGTGTGGTGGCGTCATGGATATCTTTGTCGAACCTGTTTCCCCAGAACCCTCTTGACTGGTAGCTCCCACGTCCGCATCCACTACCGCAGACCACCAGATAGGGAAGAGGTATTTCATCAGAGGGTCGTGCTAGAGCGTCAGGAGGTTATCGTCACGCTCGCTGAGGCGATCAACCTTGATATTCCAATGATTATAGAGGAGCAAGTCGTCCTAGAGCCCGGTTCCGCAGTAGTTTGGTTTACATTCCCGGGAGCTTGGCACGATATAGGGAGTTTTCACCGTGAGGACGGAACATTCACGGGCTTCTACGCCAACGTGATCACGCCGCTGAGGATTGAAGAACATGTCTGGTACACAACCGACCTGTACCTGGATGTGTGGGTGACTCCGAACGGCACTGTGAAGCTTCTGGATGAAGATGAATTCGAAGAAGCAATCAGTCACAGGCTAATCGACCACCCGACTGCGAACCGTGCTCGTGAGGAGGCAAGCCGCCTACTTGATGAAGCTAGGCGAGGTGTTTGGCCGCCTCCAATTGTCAGAGAGTGGACACTGGAGCAGGCCCGAGCAATTGCCATCGCCTGAGAAGCATCATCTAGTCGGTCTGGTAGGCAGCACAGAGTCGAGTGATATCCAAGTACAGCTGTTGCAGAACTGTGGGCTCTTCACGCAAGCAGTCGATCAACCGAGGGTACTGCTCTATTAGCTCAGTCGAAATCTCTATGTCTTCGTGATGGTATACACCGTTGTCGACAAAGAGCAGGCGGACCTTGGTCTTATTCTTGCTCATGGGGCTCTCCGAATGAACCGCGGCACTTCCGGCAATGCAGCTAAGAAGATCAACAGCATTACAATGGCAGAGATAACACAGTATTGACACCATGCCTCAATCACGAATGCCTCCAAATACGTCAGGTAGGCTGAAAACGTGACGCCCCCAAGGGATCCCCCGAACAAGAAGGCAGCGATGAAAGGAGACTCCCGGTGGGTGGGCTGTACCCCTAGATAGGCTAGACAAAGTAGGATCAGATAGCCTGCGACACCGATCGCAGATACGGGTATCGGCCCAACTTTGGCATATACACTCGACTGGACAGTCCCGCAGTCCCCTACACCGCAAACGATCGGGCCAGTCAATCCCACATTATGCGCCATGAGATAAAGGGCGACGAACAATCCGACCATAGCCAAGGTCGCAATCACCATACGATTCAAGGGTGGAGGAGAAGCATGCAGGCCAGTAGCGTCTTCGCTCACCCCATGCCTCCTAGTCTCCTCTAGTCCCTAGATCAGTTACCAGCTGTCTCTAGGTCTTCCAAGGCCGACTCAATTGCCGCTTCTATCGCCTGGAAGTCATTACGCATTACGGGCCTCAACCCCTGTCCCTTAACATTAAGGAAGATTGTCGGAGTTCCGCTTACACCCGCTTCTCGGCCCAAGCTCATGTTTGCAGTAACCACGTCCGCGTACTTGTCACTCTTCACGCATCCCTCAAACGTATCCTGGTCCAGCCCTAACCCTTGAGCATAACCGAGAAAAGCGCCAACTGCACTCTGCCTACCAGACCAACTCGACTGGTTCCTAAAGAGCTCCTGATGATACTCCCAGTAAAGGTCTTGATCGCCTGCACAGCGTGCAGCACGGGCTGCGAGGAAAGCGTGGGGATGCATATTTGTTAGTGGAAAGTCAAAAAACTGGAAATAAGCCCGCCCTGTCTGCACCAACGCAAGGTCAATCTGGGGTTTAACTGCGAGGGCAAAGCCGCCACAGCCAGGACACTGATAGTCCCCAAACTCAATGATCCCTATGGTGCCTGTTGGATCTCCTGAAGTGATCCCCTGAGCCAGCTGTCGGTATACAGCTTGATCCTCAAGATCTAGCTCGAGCAATGGACCGGTCGTTGGGGTTCCAAGAACGCTCCCTCGCACGCTCCACATCAACCACCCGGCTCCGAGCACGGCAACGACCCCAAGAATCACACCAAATTTAGTCATGTCGGAGCCACTCTTACCTCGGCTCCCTCTTCTCTCTTCGCCTCTAGACACCTTTGACTCCCGCGCTGATCACCTGCCTTTAAGCAGGTACAGGGTATGAAATAAGATTCAGTCCGTGTCAGCACTGAATCTTAGATAAACTATGGCCTTGAAGATGCTCTCGGGTGGAGGACTGATCAAGCTAAGTTGAACTTGCCCTAGTCAGTTAGGCTGCAAGATATGAAACAATCTTATCCGTCTCAGTCAGATCTATCACGACCTGATTGGCACCACTTTCAGCTAATTGTGATCTGGTAAAGCTCCCGGTTGCCACAGCCAGTGTCCGCGCGCCGACCGCCAATCCACAAAGAACATCTCGGGGTGTATCTCCGATTACCACTGTGTGCTCTGGACGAAGCGAAGGGTTCCACATGTCACGAGCACGCTGCAGTGCAATCCTGGAAAGGTGGTCCCTTTCTTCATGGTCTGAACCGTAGCTTCCTAGCGTGAAATGCTCTCTCAGGCCAGCGGAGTCGAGCTTTAGTTCTGCTCCGCGAGCGATATTGCCTGTCAGCAGACCCACACCGATATCGTCCACTCTCTTGAGAACGTTCAGGAGGTCATGCACTCCAGGCAGCACCTGCATAGGGCATTGGGTCAATTCGTCTGCTAATCGCTCTGTGTAGGAATGCCAGAGTGAAGGAAATCGTTCCTCGATCAGGTTGATCTTATACCCAATTCCCAACAGGAGTTCTCGAGCGATTTGGGGGTCTGTCTTACCACCGAAACTTACTTCTTCAACATTACCAACGGTCCCAAACGTATCGATCATCGCCCCACAAAAGGCATTTTTCGCAGGGCCCCCAGTCATTAGGGTCCCATCGATATCAAAAAAAGCAACTCTCCGCATCTAACGACTAAGCCATTCCTGCTAATAATGTGGGATCAAGGTTCCCGCCACTGATCACGACCGCAACGCGTTGGTCTTCTGCTTCAACTGCTTTCGACAGTAGAGCCGCAGTTGCTGCTGCACCTGAGAACTCCACTATGAGCTTTTGTTTACTGACTAAAAGTGAAGTGGCCTCCCGGATTGCATCATCTGAGACAGTAACAACATCATCCATAAGGCTGAAAGCATGCTCATATGTAAGTTCTCCAGCCATAACCGGTGCCAACCCATCGGCGATCGTATCGATCTTCTTAATAACCACAGGCCTTTCCTCATCAAGCGCCTTTCTCATCGAAGCGGCCCCTTCAGGTTCAACACCGATTACCCTTGCAGCTGGCAAGAGCCTCTTGATCGACGCCGCTACACCGCTCGCAAGTCCGCCACCACCAATTGGAGCCAACACCAGATCAACGTCTGGCCATTCTCGGGCAATCTCCAAACCGACTGTGCCCTGTCCAGCGATGATGTGGCGGTGATCGAAAGGTGGGACAATAACAAGGCCTTGTTCCTCGGCGATCTCTTCCGCTTTAGCACGCCTTTCGAGTGAAGTCGTGCCTTCGTAGATCACCTCAGCACCGAGGCGTTCTGCACCATCTCGTTTTACCTTAGGAGCTGTAGTCGGCATCACCACAACTGCCCTTACACCTCTCAACTTTCCTGACAAGGCAACAGCCTGAGCGTGGTTCCCAGATGAATAGGTGATAATCCCAGAAGCAACCTGCTCGTCAGAAAGTTGAGAAACGAAGTTGTATGCCCCGCGGATCTTGAAAGAACCTGCACGCTGCAAGCTCTCGCACTTGAGTCGAACGTTAGCCCCAGCTATCTCAGAAACCACATCAGCCGGCAGAAGCGGAGTGCGTACGGCTACACCAGCCAACCGACGTGCCGCAGCTTCCACCTCTGTGAGGCCTACTAATCCTTCGCCTTGTAGGATGTCGCTCAAGCCTCGACTCCGTCAGTCTCCGAAGTTACTGAGGCCGCATCACTAAGATCATCCGAACCCTCACCGTTTACATCCTCTGTAATAACACGGGCAACATCCACAACGGCATCACCCTCATCAAGATTGACCAACTTTACTCCCTGGGTGACCCGCCCGATTACTGAGATCTCCGATACGCGTTGGCGATTCACGACTCCTTGGCGAGTGATCATCATTAATTCCTCTTCTTCCGAAACTGCCTTGATCGCTACAACCAAGCCATTCTTGTCGGTTGTCTTGAGGTTGATAACCCCCTTCCCGCCTCGTTTCTGTAACCGGTATGAGTCCACATTTGACCTTTTGCCCATCCCCTTCTCCGATACCACGAGCAAGGTTGAATCTGGTCGGACCACAACCATACCTATAACAACATCCCCTTCGCGGAGCCTCAAGCCCCTCACACCCGCAGTAGCACGTCCCATCTGACGCGCATCCCCTTCATTGAAGCGGATCGCCTTCCCATTCCTGCTCGCGAGGATAATCTCATCCTCTCCGGACGTGATCTGAACGTCGATAAGTTCATCGCCCTCTCTGATATTCATCGCATTTAAGCCTACGGACCGGACATTGCCGTACGCTGAGAGTGCGCTCTTCTTGATCATACCGAGCCTGGTACAAAACAAGAGGTTCCTGTCCTCAGAGAATTCACGCACAGGTACCACTGATGCGATCTCTTCTTCATCTGAGAGGTTAAGCAAGTTAACGATCGGCTTACCGCGTGCCGTCCGTCCTCCGACAGGGATTTCCCACACCTTGATCCAATAGCACTGCCCGCGTCGAGTGAAGATCATGAGATAGTCGTGCGTTGAGGCAACAAACAGATGTTCGACCCAATCCTCATCCTTAGTTCCCATACCACGCAGCCCTCGTCCACCTCTACGCTGTGCACGGTATGTATCAATGGGGAGCCTCTTCACATATCCCTGACGTGACACGGTGATCACCATGTCCTCTTCAACAATCAGGTCTTCCACATTAAACGACCCCACCGCCGCTGTTATCTCAGTCCGCCGGTCGTTGCCGTGCTTCTCTGAGACTGCCAACAGTTCGTCCTTAAGGATGCCCATCCGACGATCTTCCGATCCCAGAATTCCCCGGAGATCCTCAATCAACTCTTGTACTTCTGTGAGTTCGATTTCAAGCTTTTCAATCTCAAGACCCGTAAGACGGGAAAGGCGCATTTCAAGTATGGCCTTAGCCTGTAACTCGGAGAGTTCGAATCGCTCACGGAGTTCAGTAGCAGCGATCTTCGAGTCCTTTGAGCCGCGGATGACTTTGATAACTTCATCAATGTTATCAACCGCAATCTTAAGCCCCTCAAGATGGTGCTCTCGTGAAACGGCTCGTCGTAGATCAAATTCGTTCCGATGGACTATGACCTCATGCCGGTGATCTATGAAGTGAAGAAGCATCTCACGGAGCTGCATCACCTTCGGCTGTCCATCAACGAGCGCCAGTAAGATTGTACCAAACGTCGATTGCATCTGTGTGTGCTTGTATAGCCTGTTCAGCACAATGTGCGGGACAGCATCTCTCTTGAGTTCGATCACAACCCTCATTCCCTCACGATCTGACTCATCACGCAAATCCCTGATGTCCGGGAGCTTCTTATCACGAACGAGTTGAGCGATCTGCTCTATCATCCTGGACTTGTTGACCATAAAAGGAATCTCAGTCACGACGATCCGTTCCTGATCGTCTCCTATCGTCTCGACTTCCGCCCGAGCCCTCATGACGATGCGTCCCCTTCCCGTCCTGTACGCATCATGAATTCCTTCTTGGCCACAAACAAAACCGCCAGTTGGAAAATCTGGGCCGGGAATGATGGCCTCTAGCTGCTCCTGGGGTATATCTGGATCATCAATGAGTGCGATGGTGGCATCGACAACTTCTCCCAGGTTATGAGGCGGAATATTCGTGGCCATTCCAACCGCAATTCCGGAAGAGCCGTTTATGAGAAGGTTCGGTGCGCGAGATGGTAGCACTGATGGTTCATCCACACTTCCGTCGAAGTTCGGGATGAACGCGACCGTCTCCTTATCGATATCGGCAAGAAGCTCAATCGCCATGTGTGTCAGGCGAGCCTCTGTATACCGGTAGGCTGCCGCTGAGTCACCGTCTACTGAGCCAAAATTTCCCTGACCATCTACCAGTGGATAGCGGAGTGAAAAATCTTGCACCATCCGCACCATTGAATCGTAGACCGAGGAGTCACCGTGGGGATGGTACTTCCCAAGCACATCTCCCACGACAGTCGCGCTCTTCTTGAACGGTCGACCCGGGCTTAGTCCCAACTCACCCATCGCATATAGGATCCGCCGATGCACCGGTTTCAAGCCATCCCTCACATCCGGCAAAGCACGCTGCACAATCACACTCATCGAGTAATCAATGAAGGATTCGCGCATTTCGTCCTCGATCAGACGCGAAATAACTTTTTCGCCCTGACCATCCTCTCCTACGAGCCCAATCTCTTCAGTCATGCGTTTTGTCCTTCCAAGACTTCGTGAGTTGACACGTTGATAGTCCCAGTGGAATGAGGGAAAGCTTCCTGCCCTTCATATCAGACAAACCGCTGCCGAGTGCCATGTGCGTGTCTCGGCCAGCGATATGGCCTTGTTCTAGAGCTCACTTCTGGCCGGTATCAGCAGCAAGCTAAGCTGCCAATCTATCCCTGCATTAGTGTGGTACTCAGAGGGTAGATGAAGGTCTGGCAAACGCAACTTTCCTGGTGGCTTTGGGGAACTCGATTCATTCGCCTGGTTAGTGCTTACCAAGGCCAATAAAAATAACGCTTTTTCGCTACCAAATCATGCCATGGCAACGAAGTTTTCTAGCTCACGATAACCTGCCCTAGAAAGTAAGTTTCTCAGCCTCTGGCGAGCTCCTTCTTGACCCACCGAAGCGAGATGTAAAACATCCCTCAACCTAAGGGCTTCATCGGTGTCTAGGACCGTCGCACCGTGTATATTCTGGCCAATCTTACGAGGGCTTACCTCCGCATAGGCTATGACCGGTACCCCAACTCGGGCTAACTCCCGACCAAAACCCTTACCGACTCTTCCGGCACCCCAAATCAATACCCCATTCACTGCCGACGGAAAGGCGGAAACTAGATGGTGGACCTTGCAGCGACGGAACGCATCAAGGGAATACCGTTTGTCAGTCCGTGACAGGCGTTGTGGAGTTTCCCTCCAGTGCATAAGCACAGAAGAGACTTTTCCTAGGCGTCCACCTGACCGCCAAACCCTGAGTAGAAGATCGTAGTCTTCAGGCCAACCTAGATCCCGATACCCTCCTACTTCTTCAATAACATCCCCGCGCATAAAAAATGCAGGATGTGGTAATGGGCATTCAACAAAAATTTCCTTTTCGATTTCCTCCGGTGTGGCCGGTGCGTTCAGCCAAGTCTGGTAACGCAGTGCACCATCCCGAACCTTCTCTAGAGGAAAGTACTCTGTCTCACATCCACAGATCGCCAGAGAGCTATCTGACTCCATTAGTTGAAGCTGTAATTCAAAGCGAGTGGGGCCAGCAATGTCATCTGCATCCATCCTTGCGAGATAAGATCCAGTAGCTTCACTGCGTGCAAACTCGAGTGCTGGTACGATCCCGTCCGGCCCCTGTCGGAATACCCTTACACGTTCGTCTCGGCTAGCCCACTCTTGAAGCACAAACCAGGAATCATCTGAAGACCCGTCATCAACGGCGATAACCTCGTATTTGCTATAGGTCTGGGCCTCAATAGAGGCAATCGCCTCGGGTAGGTATTCCGCTCCATTTCGCACAGGAAGTAACACAGAAATCGGGGGTGGAGATGACATAGATAAGGATTCTAGGAAGCCATTAGTACGCAGTACGTGAAAGTCTGACTCTTTTGAAGAATGCGGGTCGCCTAACTGAGCAAATCCACTAGATAGTGGCCAGTTACGCTCTCAGGGACTTTCGCTACCCTCTCTGGCGTACCCATCGCCACAACCTCACCACCCCGAGCACCAGCACCCGGACCTAAATCGATGACCCAATCTGCAGCTCTGACCACATCGAGGTTATGCTCGATAACCACTACAGTGTTACCACCACCTACTAGTCTGTCCAACACTTCTAGCAGCTTCGCTACATCTTCTCCCGAAAGCCCAGTGGTTGGTTCATCGAGTATGTACAGCTTCCTACCCCTTCTCCCCGCGGCACTTGTAAACTCTCGAGCAATTTTCAGGCGCTGAGCTTCCCCGCCCGAGAGTGTTGTCGCAGCTTGCCCCAAGCGCAGATACCCGAGTCCAACTTGTTCTAGCTGCCAAAGCTTCCGTCCTAATTTCCGCTCACGAATAAAAAAACGAATCGCCTCGGTCACAGTTAGCTCGAGTATCTCCGACACATTCTTGCCACGGATCCGTACTTCGAGAAGTTCACGGTTATAGCGAGCTCCACCACAGGTATCACACCTAACATATACGTCGGCCATGAAGACCATTTCGATCTTTACTTGGCCAGCGCCTTTGCACACTTCACATCTCCCACCGCTTACGTTAAAGCTGAAGTGCCCCGGTCCATAACCGCGCTCTCTAGCTAAGTGGTTGGAAGCAAACAATTTACGGATATCCTCCCACGCTTTGATATACGTTGCAGGATTAGAGCGAGGTGTCCGGCCAATCGGAGATTGATCTACAAGGACCACGTCCTCCAACCCTGTAAGCCCTGTCAGTTCTGCGTATTCACCCGTGACTTCGCCCAGGTGTTCTTTCACGGAACTCACGCCACCCAACTCGCGCTCTGCTGCCCTGTAGAGTACGTCATGCACCAGAGTCGACTTTCCCGAACCTGACACACCCGTGACAGCTGTCAGGGTACCCAAAGGAATTTCGACATCGATCCCTTTCAAGTTGTGAAGTCGTGCCCCTTTCAGAAAAATGGATGCACCGTTGACCCGACGTCTGGTCTGCGGCGACGGGCCACTAGAGCGCCCTGATATGTATCGCCCGGTTGAGGTGTCCTTTGTCTCGAGTTCATCAGGTGGGCCCTCAAAGACAATCTCACCTCCCTGTTCACCTGATGCTGGTCCAAGCTCCACAATATGATCTGCAGACTGAATAGCTTGAGTATCGTGTTCGACCACGACAACCGTGTTGCCAGCATCACGAAGACGCTTGATCAGATCAAGAAGAGCACTTGTATCCTTCGGGTGCAGCCCAATAGTAGGCTCATCAAGGATATAAAGAGTTTCAACTAGAGCGGCACCTAGAGAGTTCGCGAGGTTGATCCGCTGAGCCTCCCCACCCGAAAGTGTTCGGGTCTGCCTCGCTAAGGAAAGGTATCCCAGGCCGACATCACACAGGAACGCAACACGCGACTTCAGTTCCCGCAGGATTGTCTCGGCAACCTGTTCTTCCATCTTTGACAGCTGAAGACCGTCAAGCCATGGGGCAAGATCCTCTAATGGGAGAGCAGAAACTTGAGAGATTGGACAACCTCCAACTCGCACCCATAGAGCTTCTGATCGAATTCTCGAGCCACCACAGGATCGACAGATGTTCGGGCTCTGATACTGGCGCAGGAAAACACGGATGTACTGCTTGTAACGCTTCTTCTCTTTCGAGACCAAAAATGGGATCACCCCCCGGAAGCCTTTTGTCCCGAACATGACCTTGCTACGGAACTCTTCTGAAAGCTCTTCCCAAGGTGAGTAGATCGAAACGCCCTCGTCGATCGCGAATGTCTTCAATTTCTCTCGTTCGCGCCGGTATCGTGGCTTGGCCCATGGATCGACTGCACCATCCGCTAGAGAGACTTCCCCGCTCGGTACAACCAAGTCCACATCATAGTCGAGCGTGGCCCCGAAACCCGTGCAGAGCTGACAAGTGCCGTAAGGGTTATTGAAAGAGAATAGTTGTGGTGATGGGTCAGTAAACGTGACCTGCGGATGGTCTGGGCAACGGAACCGTTCAGTAAAAAGCAAGCGCTTCTCTTCTGTTTCGATCACAGCCACCACAATTGCCTCCCCATCTCCTTCCACAAAACAGGTTCCAAGAGAGTCAGCTAGTCGATCCCTTAGGTTCAGTTGAACTTTGAGACGGTCCACCACAACCAGGAGTTCGGATTCCCCGCTAAGATCCACATCCAACCCTTTCGCCTCTGCAGCTTCAGGGCCGGATAGGTCAAGCGCCACACCATCCGCGACAAGCCGAAGAAATCCCATCGCACGTAGGTTTGACACGATGGCTTCATGTGTCACTTCACTACTTCGTGGAAGCGGAAAACAGACTTGGATACGCGTTCCTTCAGGAAGAGAGAGCACCTGATCCACCGCCTCACTTACGGTGTCCGGACGTACCCGTCGATCACACTCAGGACAGTGCGTGTGCCCGACCCGGGACCAGAGCAACCGGAGATAGTCATAGACCTCTGTAGCCGTTCCCACTGTTGAACGGCTCGACTTTGTGGGGTTTTTTTGCTCGATCGCTACCGCAGGGGAAATACCCTCAACAGCATCTACATCCGGCTTCTCCATGCGTTCAAGGAATTGCTTTGCATAAGTCGACAATGACTCCACATATCGCCGCTGACCTTCGGCAAACAACGTGTCGAGTGCTAGTGAACTCTTACCGGAACCCGATGGGCCAGTGATGACAGTCAAACACCGCCTCGGTAAATCAAGGTCAATGTTCTTGAGATTGTGTTGTCGTGCTCCGCGAATTCGGATCGGATCTCTCATACTCAACGATATCACCTCCAGAGACCTCTGGGAGGACCTGGGCGCTGAGGCGCCAGGGATCTACTGGCCCAAAGTTCGGGTACCCACGGCACCGTCCCCCAACTCCGGGTATCGATGGCCGAATTGAATACACTCGACGAAGAGGTCTTCGGCAAAGCTTACGACGCACGCCTGATGAAGCGCCTACTCCGGTACCTAGGACCTTACCAGTGGCGGGTCGCAATAGCAGTCATAGTGTTGATTCTTGCATCCGCAACTCAGGTCGTCGGACCTTGGTTGACGCAGATCATCATTGACGAAGCGATCCCAAGCCGAGACAGAAGTTTCGTTGCCCTCCTGGCAGGAGGATACATCGCTGCGGTTCTGCTAGGAACCATACTTACCTACGTACAGGGTGTACTTACAACATGGCTTGGCCAGTCGGTTATGTATGACCTGCGCACCGAGATTTTTCAAAAATTCCAACGGATGGACCTCCGGTTCTATGACAGGAATCCGGTTGGCCGACTGATGACTCGGATCACGAACGACGTGGAAACACTGAATGAGTTATTTAGTTCGGGCCTCGTCACCGTTTTCGGCGATGTGTTCACGCTAGGCTTCATAGTTGCCGCGATGCTGAATATGAATTGGAGGCTCGCGCTAGTCTCGTTCAGTGTCCTTCCCTTCGTCTTTATTGCGGCATTCTTATTTCGTGCAAGGATCCGAAACGCATACCGAGACATAAGAGGCCGGGTAGCGAGGCTCAATGCCTTCATTCATGAGAGATTCACAGGAATTCGCGTTGTCCAACTGTTTAACCATGAAGAGGAGCAGGCCAATCTTCATGCTGAGCTCAACCAATCTTATCTGGATGCTCACCTCCGTTCGATCACTTACTACGCTCTCTTTTTCCCGATTATTCAATTTTTCACTGCATTAGCACTTGCACTGATCATCTGGTACGGAGGGCTAAGAACTCTAGACGGCGCAATCACGGTCGGCGTTCTTGCAGCATTTCTCCAGTACGCTCGGCGCTTCTTCAGACCGATACAGGATCTCTCCGAAAAGTACAACTTGCTCCAAGGCGCAATGGCGTCCTCCGAGCGAATTTTCAAGCTGCTTGATGAAGAAAACATCATTGAGAATCCGGAAAACCCAGTTGCACTGCCAGCTACAACCCACGGCCGGATTGAATTCCAGGATGTCTGGTTTGCATATGGCAAAGACCGGGACGGAAGACCTGACTGGATCCTGGAGGACCTGAGCTTTACCATCAATCCTGGTGAGAAAGTCGCGATTGTGGGACATACCGGGGTCGGAAAAACTACGGTTATCAACCTTCTGATGCGCTTTTATGACGTGGGCCGCGGACAGATCTTACTTGACGGTATCCCAATACAGCACACGAGACTTCAAGATATACGCGCCCGAATTGGCCTCGTGCTCCAAGACGTCTTCCTCTTCAGTCAAGATGTGAGCTATAACATTCGCCTTGGTTCACCGGAGATCTCCAACGATGCTATCCGTGGTGCAGCTAAAAGAATTGGGGCATCACAGTTTATAGAGCGTCTCGCTGAAGGATACAACCAGTCAGTTGGAGAGCGTGGATCCGGCCTTTCTGTTGGTGAACGACAACTTGTGAGTTTCGCACGCGCACTCGCCTTTGACCCGGATATCCTCGTGCTTGATGAAGCAACGAGCTCTGTGGACTCAGAGATTGAAGCAAAAATCGAGTCAGCTACCGAAGAATTACTCAAAAATCGCACGTCACTAGTAATCGCACACCGTCTTTCAACAGTGCAAAACGCCGATCGTATCCTAGTGCTCCACAAAGGGAAGCTCCACGAGGAGGGCACCCACAAAGACCTTCTTG
>DCAZ01000103.1:12777-16401 GCA_002313925.1 Gemmatimonadales bacterium UBA1120 | reverse complement strand
GAAGAACGGAATACATCAATCCTGAGATCGTTAGGATCGATCTGCAAATCGACCTCCTCGGCTTCAGGGAGGACTGCAACAGTTGCAGCAGAAGTGTGAATCCGTCCTTGACTCTCTGTCTCTGGTACTCGCTGAACACGGTGTACCCCCGATTCGTAACGCAAGCGGCCGTAAACGCCTTTGCCACGAACCGTGAAGATCACCGCCTTGATCGATCCAGGTATTCCCTCAGAGTGGCTCATCAACTCAACCGACCAACCTTTTCGTTCAGCCAGTCGTCTATACATCCGCATCAGATCAGCAGCAAAGAGCCCGGCCTCATCACCTCCAGTCCCGGCACGAATCTCCACAACTGCCGCTCGATCAGAAAGTGGGTCCTTAGGAATCAGAACCTCCCGAAGGTCGAGAAGCAGCTTCTCGATGAGCTGTTGGAGGCTCGTACACTCCTCCTCAGCTAAAGCTTGTAACTCGTCATCCGTCGAGTCTTGCAGGAGTTCTATAGCTCCTTCAAGCTCTTGGGTCGCCCGACCGAGTTCACGACCAATTCCGACGATTTCCTCTAGTCTGGATCGTTCCTGACCAAGCTCACGAAGCCGTTGGGGACTCTTAAGCACTTCAGGGCTGATAAGTTCAATATCAAGTTCTTCGAAACGACGTTCCGCCTCTCTTAGGCGCTCGTGTAATCTAGGATCTAGAGTCGGAAGCTTCATCGGTAGGGTCGTAGTTCAGGCCCCGACGTTCTAGTGCAAACCCCCGGGTCAGTTGGCCGGAGTCCCACTCCGACCACAGTGATCACTTCTCGGCGACCTTCTCGTATTTCTTCTTGTAACGGTCAACCCGGCCCGCCGTATCCACTAGACGTTGCTTACCAGTATAGAACGGATGGCATACCGAGCAGATCTCAACATGGATCTCTTCTACGGTTGATTTTGTATCGAAGCGGTTACCGCAGGCACACGTGACCGGCGTCGTAGTAAAATCGGGATGGATACCCTGTTTCATGGCCTGCTCCAAACACAATGTTAAACGGGCTTCGCACACTCAAATGCTCACCCGTTGGTTCTGAAAAGTGATGCCCAAGCAATCCTCTACAGAACAGGGAAGAAAAGCTAAACCTGTGCTTCAGAAGGGTCCAGGGACGCGGAGCGTCTGCTGAGCTTCAAAGAAGCTAGTATAAGCAGAAAAGCAGCAAACGCCGCACCATTTCCAGCAAGATCGCCGAAACGAGTAAAAAAGGTGATTTCGTCGGTAGTGAGGACATTATCGATCCTGATATCTGACTCAAAGAGGTCAGTTTGGCCATGAACACGCCCGATAGGATCAACGTATAGAGAAATACCTGTGTTGGCGGAGCGAGCTACACCCATTCGGTTCTCTATTGCCCGCATCACCAAGTGTGCAGGATGCTGCCAGAGGGCAGTCGTTCGAGCATACAACGGTTCTCTGCCATACCAAGCATCGTTAGTGATGTTGAGAAGTACTTCAGCCCCTTTGAGCCTGAAGGTGCGAGCCCCCTCAGGATAGGTTGATTCATAGCAGATTAGTACACCGTAGGTACTACCATTGACTTCCAAAAGAGGCCAGCCACTGCCAACACCGAACCCACCAAAGTAAGGAAGTCCGGTAAGCCAAGAATCCGGCAAAAGTGGAATGCGCTCGACGAAAGGTACCAAATACCTCTTATCGTACTGAAAGTCTGTGAGGCCACTCGGTTCCATAACGAAAGCCGAATTGAATGGCGTGAACTCCCCGTAGATATCCCCAGTGAAGCCCGTAGCCCCGAAGACAACCGGGACACCGAGTTCGCGGGCATAGTTTAGTATTGGAGCTACGAACCCTGAATACACCTCGGCTTTCGGGAATACAGGCAGTGTCACTTCTGGCATAACAACAAGATCAACCGAGCCAGGCTCAATGCCTTGCATAAGTCGGCTCAACGAAGCGTGAGTGCTATCTATGGCTATCCGCTGATCTAGTTTGATGTGCTCGGGTATGTTCGGTTGCACCACCGCAACGCGCCCGGCTTCACGCAGTTGGAGCGTCTCTGCACGCCACAAACCCCAACCCATGGGCACCGTGATGGCGAGCAAGATCAACAAGCTCTTCTGTCTCCACCCTCGTCGGGCACGCAGATCGAGCACTAGTGACGCTATGAGTCCATTCACTAGAGCTAGCCATAGTGTCACACCTCGGGCCCCTACGATCTCAGCAAAGCCGACCAACTCTGGGAAACCGGTCAAGGATGTCCCGAGTCCCAACCATGAAGACGCCAACGTGCTCGGCCAGTGCGCCCGGAACCACTCAGCGGCCGTCCAGGCGATGGGTAGCGCGATCCAGAGTGGCGCGCGCACAGTGTGCAAAAAATGGTGGAGCGACCAACCAAAAAAGGCAGCCAAACCGACAAACATCATCATCAAGCCGACGAACGCCGGAATCGCAAGCAGAGTAAACCAGATCAGTGCAATCAGGATCCAATAGAAGACGAGCCCAAAATAGATCGATCCAAAGACCAGAGAGCCACGCACTGCGGCGTGGCGCCCTTCAGCATCGCGACTCAAATCTTGGACCCAGAGCGCAAACGGGACCAAGCCAACAAAGGGGGGGACAAGAAGATGAAGAGGCGGAAATGAGGCTGCGAGGAGAATGCCAGAGAGTGCAGGAAGTAGACGTTCCCCAGACCGGGGCCACAGGAGAACTCTAGCACTCGTGAAGTGGCGACGAGCTAAGTTGATCGTATTGGTCATCGGCCCCGCTCTTCACCAGGCGCGTTGTCACCAATCATTACCTGCACCCCAAACCTTGTATTGAAGTACTGTAAGTCACCAAGGACTTCATAACGCCCGAGCCCATAAATCCTAAACCAATTAGTCACAGGATATTCGAGGCCGGCGTGCAGATTGAAACCAGCAGTTACAGAGTCGAGCAAGTCTTCAATGAACGTGCCATTGATCGACGCACCCTCTCCATTTAATACATGGGCCGCAACACCGAGTCCGGCAAAGGTCAAGAAATCGAGAGGGACCTCCCATACAACCTGCCCATCTAGAGAAAAAGAGATATCTCTCCACTCGATCATCCCCAAGTCGACAACCGGCTGCTGCCCGTCAGTCTGACTCTGGACTAGGTTTGCTACACGATCCTCCAACCTAACGATCTCTCGGGTTGTAAGAGGTGAAGTCCAATAACTCACTCCAGGTAGTATACGCAGCCCGGGGCCCAAGTATCCTAGATCAATACGTATACCATAACTCTCGGCTTGGTCCACTCGAGTTGGGTACAGCTTACCCCACTCAATGCCCACACCCCGAAAAGACAGCTTATCGTAGTCTAGGTCTGCTAACTCCTGACTCCCGCCCAATCCTGGTCTAATGATCAACAGGACAAGCACGAGTCCCCCGATCCATTTCCTGAAGCCCATCGCGAAGCCCTCCCCTACAGCATCCACCTGCGGTCTCGAAAGCTTACGACTAAATGACTTTACCAATTAGATCATAGTCTAGACAGTCGACGATCTCGACTTCGACCATGTTTCCAGACTGCACATCTGCTGCGTTACAAAGATTCGTGACCCCATCTACATCTAACGCCTGTCCAATAGTCCTGGCGACAGCATCAAAATCACCA
>DCAZ01000103.1:12259-12390 GCA_002313925.1 Gemmatimonadales bacterium UBA1120 | reverse complement strand
TCGAAGCTGATTTCTCGTTGGACGTCCATCAGCTCTCCCATGCGCTCATTCATAATTTCAATGGGGACGTGCCCTTCCATCTCGGCAGCTCTAGTACCCTCTTCCATGGAGTAGGCGAAAGCTCCAACCCG
>DCAZ01000103.1:0-11876 GCA_002313925.1 Gemmatimonadales bacterium UBA1120 | reverse complement strand
TCTCCTGGAAAGCCTAGAATCACTGTTGTCCTTAGAGTGAGTTCCGGGATCGCCTGCCTAAGCTGCTCGACCCGCCGACGTATGGTCACCTGACGCTCCGGGCGTCTCATAAGCCGAAGCATTCGGTCGGCACCATGTTGGATCGGCATATCTAAGTACGGTAAGATCCGATCCTCATTCGCAATTAATTCAATCAGTTCAGATGTAATACCTGACGGATACATGTAAAAAAGCCTAAACCAGGGCACGTCCGTCCCCATTAAAAGTGCCCGCAGAAGATCTGGGAGTAGTGGGGCTGATGGATCAAGCCGTTTCCTGTCGCGTCCGTACCAAGTCGTGTCTTGTGAGATCACATTGATCTCCTTTACCCCCTGAACTCCTAGCCCTGCGGCTTCTCTAACCAGATCCTCAACGGGCTCAGAGCGGTGAAGGCCTCGCATCAGCGGAATCGCACAGAAGGCACAGGTATGGTCACAACCTTCACTGATCTTGAGGTATGACGTATGAGGGGTCTCCGTGGATAGGATCCTCAGGGGTTGTTCCATAGTCGGAATCGACTGGGTAGCAGGCAGGAGGCCACGCCTCCTTAACTCAGGAACAAGACCCTGTAGTTCAGTCAATCCCATGAAGAAGTCGACCTCAGGAATCTCATGCTCGAGTTCTGTCTTGTACCTCTGCACAAGACACCCGACTGCCACTACAGCATTCAGGTGTCCCCGAGCCTTTAGATCACACGCATCTAAGATCGTCTCTACAGATTGTTCCTTGGCATCCTGTATGAAACCACAAGTATTTACGATTAAGATCTCGGCCCCTTGGATATCCGATGATACTCTAGCACCATGGCCGACCAAGGAAGCCATAATCCGTTCTGAATCGACGGTATTCTTATCGCAACCGAGTGTTATGAGTGCGACGCGAGGGCCATCTGGACTACCCACCGCTTCGAACTCATGTCTGACTGGCGCGACGTCCGGGTTAACGTCCGATCTTACCGGATTCGGGACAAGCGGGAATACAGGCAGATCTCTGGTACGCATCCTCGGTCTGAACTCCCTTAACCTGAGATCACATGCGCGCCCTCGGGCGGCGTGAATGTAAACCAGTCCTCGGGCAGAGAGATCGGATTAAAATCAATACGTTCCATAGTGATAGTACGAACGGAGCCGTTCTCTTCCTCGATACGGATCTGCCTCAGTAGCGGCTGTGCCCGGTCAATCCATACCACGGCAGCTTCATATTGTGCGGGTACAAGCGGGATCAACCGTAATCGATGTGTAGGCTGGCCAGCGACCTTGTCCTCATGTTCATAGGTCACCTGATATTTCCGGGCAGGTTCATCTAAGAATTCCCGGTGAAAATCATAGTGCCCCCCATTCTCAACCATCGGTACCTTGAACACCTGCTTAGGGTCTAAGCTCGGGTAATACAGCCATACGAATGATCCGTCGACTAGTACGAGATCGCCCTCAGGGTCAGAGAAGCGCATCGCGAACCGATTTGGCTGTGCTTGGCAAAGTCGGCCAACCCCAGTTCGGTCTTCACCCAAGAGTGGAACTAGCAAGTGTTGAGTGAAGTCTGCACAGAGCGCATCGATGCCGCGGTAGTGAATCGCCGCGGATTCAAGAATCTTCATCGCAGCAACTTGGTCACTCTCACGTACTGTGTTCTGTGCACCCCCATTTCCCGGGGTGAAAGCTAAAGTCAACAACAGACACAATCTGATAGCTAGCCAACACGAACTCGACATCAGCTGTCGTCCTCAAAGCCAAACATGCCACTGAGATCACTCATCGACATAAGGACCTCACGCCCTTTAGCTCCATCAGAAGGACCGAGCACTCCGGCATCAAAGAGCTGATCAACAATACGTGCTGCCCTCCCGTAGCCGATGCTTAATCGTCTCTGCAGAAGTGAAGTCGAGCCCGTACCGTTCTGTATACAGACCTCGGCTGCTTCCTGGAACAACTCATCCCATTCGCCACCAATTTCCTCTGAGGTAATTTCCACTTCCTCAAGTTCCCGACCACGCATCTCTTCTAGGATATCGGTCTCTAACCCTGATTCGGCAGAAACAACACCCTCGCTATGCTGCTCAATCAACTCGGTGTACCAACCCATGAGCCGCTCGGTATCTTCGGTTGAGAGGTACGCGCCTTGTATTCGAACCGGGTCACTTTGCCCGGGCGGAAGAAACAGCATGTCACCGTTTCCAAGTAGAGCATCCGCTCCATTTTGGTCGAGGATTGTACGTGAGTCAGTCTTGGATGCCACACGGAAAGCGATACGTGTGGGGAAGTTCGCCTTAATGAGACCAGTGATCACGTTCACTGACGGACGCTGGGTCGCCACGATCAAATGGATCCCTATCGCACGCGCCTTTTGGGCAAGTTGAGTAAGCGGCCTTTCCACCTCAGCCTGCACAGTCACCATCAAATCAGCCAACTCATCTACCACAACAACAATGTAGGGGATAATACCATCCTGATAGATCCATCGATCTTCAAATCCTTCCGGCCCATCCGGTTCAAAACGCTTCATCGTCACGCCATCGCGGACTTTGCGATTGAACTCCGCAATCGACCGAACATAGTTCGCCTTAAGTAGGCGATAGCGCCGTTCCATCTCGATAACAGCCCACTTGAGTACCCCAGCCGCATCACGAGGGTCTGTCACGACATTGTGCCTGAGGTGTGGCAGCCTCGAATACACAGAGAGTTCGACCATCTTTGGATCAATCATCAGAAGCCTGAGGGTCTCCGGAGTATGGCGGTATACCAAACTTGTGACGATTGTGTTTAAGCAAACCGACTTTCCTGAACCTGTTGCCCCTGCAATCAGCACATGCGGCATCTTCTCCAGCGACGAAACGTACGGACGACCGTTTAAGTCCTTTCCAAGGGCGAGCGGGAGTTCCCCCTTGGCGTGCTTAAACTCCGGTGACTCCAGCACCTCCCTAAGATTCACGATTTCAGGCTTTGGATTAGGAATTTCGACACCTACAGCGCCCCTACCTGGTATAGGAGCAACAATTCGGACGCTTTTCGCTTTCATAGCCAGGGCAAGATCAGCATCGAGGTTGGCTATTCGGTTCACCTTTACACCTGGTGCAGGAATAACCTCGAATTGCGTTACCATTGGCCCGGTTGTTCGGTCGCCCAGGGAACTCTCAACATTAAAAGTAAGAAGCTTCTCTATCAGGACATGGCCCAACTCTTCAAGCTGCCGGTCCATATCGTCATCGTCTCGATTATCAGGACCCGATAGAAGTGCCATCGGCGGGACCTCATGCTCGATTTCGGTTTCCTGTGAAGTATTGGCTGGAATACTCTCGCGCTCGTCCACCTCAACCTCGTCACCAACCAAGTCCGTAGACTCGGAATCCTCATCAGCTACAACATCTGGGGACGCATCCTCAACGTCACCCAGATCTGGTACTTCATCTGGCAAGGGGTCTGGATCAACATTATCCGGAGGTAGTATCTCGCTCTCTGAAACTCCTTGTCCTCCATCCTCCTCCGATTCCATCCATTCCGGCTCCAGCCCAGGTAATGGATCACTCGATGCTGCTTCGCTTGAATCTGGCTCTGCTACAGCTTGAGCTCGAGCTTCTGCAAACTCCCGTCCGCGATCTGCAACGGCTTTTGCAGTACGTCCAGCCATTTCACCACTAGCGAGCATCCCCCTATACACAGAGATGAGAGGATTCCATGCCAACGTTCCAATCGAAAGAATCACAAGACCTGTTCCCGTCACGATTGTCGCTCCGACAACGCCAATAAGGCTGACGAGAGCTACTCCCAAACTTTCTCCAAACCACCCAGCTCCAGCGCTAGGGTCGTTAAGCCAGAGAGACATGAAGATCGGCAGAAGCGTGATGAGCCCAGCGGTAAGAACGGAGAGCCTGACTGTCCAGTCCTCTGCAATCCACTCACCAATGTGAAGACCTAGAAAAAGCAATAGGGCTGGGACCAGAAAAGCAGAATAACCGATTAAAGCATGGAGGAAATCACCGAGAGTCCCTCCGATGATACCCACAGAAATCCTGTCACCTACTCCACCAAACCATGAATCAGGCAAAAGAGACACAAGCGCAAATAGGGCAAGACCTAATAGACAAACCCCTAGAATCTGCTGTCTTTGTTCCCTAGTTAGCATGATTTGTACATCAAGCCAGAGTCTCCACATCAATCTCCGAAAGCGCTAACTCCACGCCTATTTTCACGCTTCAGTCCGGCCATCAGTTTCACCTAACATCCGGGCTACAAAACTCGTATCGATATCCCCCTCTAGGAATGCGTCATCCTCTAAGATTCTCCGAAGGAATGGCAGTGTCGTAGGGATACCCTCAATGATGAACTGGTCTAGCGAGTGCCGTGCGCGGAGAATCGCCTCCTCTCGCGTCGCACCGCTAACAATCAATTTCGCAAGAAGTGAGTCGTAGTAGGGCGGCACGTTATAGCCAGCGTAAACGTGTGTATCGATCCGAATACCGGGTCCGCCAGGAGGGTGAAACGTTGTAATCTTGCCAGAACCTGGTATGAAATTCCTATCCGGATCCTCAGCATTCACCCGGAACTCTATCGCGTGTCCACGCTGGTGGAGATTGACTGAGCCATTCGTAGGAAATGCCAGTGCCTCACCTGCGGCGACACGGATCTGTTCCTTTACCAGGTCAAATCCCGTTGTAACCTCTGTTACCGCGTGCTCGACCTGAATCCGCGTGTTCATTTCCAAGAAGTAGAACGAGCCATCCTCATCCAACAGGAACTCTACAGTTCCAGCACCCACATAATCGATAGATCTCGCAGCTAGAATCGCTGCCTCTCCCATCTCTTGTCTGAGTTCAGGGGAAAGAGCAGGTGACGGTGCCTCTTCTACCAACTTCTGGTGCCTCCTCTGTATAGAACACTCCCGCTCCCCTAGATGCACAATTCGACCCTTCGCATCACCAAATACTTGAATCTCGACATGGCGTGGACGCTGGATGCAGCGCTCCAGATATACCCCGCCATCACTGAAGCTGGCTTTCGCTTCTGCCTGGGCTGCATTAAGCAAGTTGACGAAGCGTGCCGGGTCCTCAACGATGCGTATGCCCTTACCGCCACCACCCGCTGAGGCTTTTATCATGATCGGGAATCCGATCTCTTTCGCCAGTTCCCTGGCCTCATCGACATCTGAGACTACACTATCGGAACCTGGTATCGTCGGCACACCGACCTCGTTCATCTTCTGGCGCGCTCGGGACTTGTCTCCCATCGAGCTGATCTGCGCGGGGGTAGGTCCAATGAACTCCAAGCCAGACTGGACACAGATCTCACTGAATTCAGCATTCTCTGAGAGAAAGCCATACCCAGGGTGAATCGCCTCGGCACCTGTGACCTCTGCCGCAGCAATGATCCGTGGAATATTTAAATAGCTATCGACCGGCGGCGCTTCACCGATACAGACATCTTCGTCTGCAAACCGTACATGTAGAGATTCTCGATCAGCCTCAGAGTATACGGCAACTGTTTGTACTCCTAATTCATGGCAAGCCCGTATGATCCGAAGCGCAATCTCCCCACGGTTCGCTATCAGAACCTTCTCGAACAAGGGTGCCTTGGCTAGGCCGGATCCACGAGGAAGAGTACCTGACCATATTCGACTGGCTGGGCGTTCTCCACGCAGATTTCGACAATGGTGCCTGCTACCTCTGATTCCAACTCGTTCATCAATTTCATGGCTTCGATGATACAGAGCCCATCTCCAGGCTTGACCTCAGCACCAATTTCCACGTAGGAGGGAGCATCCGGAGTAGGGGTTGAGTAAAATGTACCTACCATCGGTGAGGTTACTTCAATCAGGTTACCCGACTTCGCATCGAAACTAGTTGGTGAATCCTGAACCAGAGGATCTGCAGAAACATCTTGCACATCTTGGGAAGCTGGTGACCCAACAGTAACCGGATGGATTGGAGTTTTCCCTAGCCGGATACGGGTGCCACCACGTTCGATTTCTAGCGAGTCGATATCGCTATCATCGAGAACCTTTATAAGGCGCTCGATTAGATCTGGATCAATCATTTATTTACCCGCGACAAGTATTTGTCTTCCCGACGATCAATTTTTAGGATGTCACCCTCTTCGACGAAAAGCGGCACTTGAATCTCAACTCCGGTTTCAAGCATCGCACCCTTAGTAGCGCCTTGTGCGGTATCCCCCTTGAATCCTGGATCAGTCTTAGTAACTAGGAGCTCTACAAATTGGGGTAGCTCCACGCTAATCACAGCTCCATCGTGGACCAACCCCTCACACTCCATGTTTTCCTTGAGATATCTCAATTGGTCTTCACCGAGGAGATCACGGGCGATTGGGATCATCTCATACGTACCGGTGTCCATGAAGTAATACAGGTCACCATCAGTATAGCTGTAATTCACTGGATGCCGCTCTAGCCGGATATCATTGACCTTTTCACCCGCTCTGTAGGTCTTATCGACAACGGCACCTGAAAGCACGTTCTTGAGCTTGGTGCGTACAAAAGCACCTCCCTTGCCCGGCTTTACATGCTGAAAGTAGGTAATCGCCCAGAGGTTCCCATCAATGTCGAGAACCATTCCGTTTCGGAAATCAGCGGTGCTCGCCATGCAGCCTCGCTTCTGGAAGTCTAGTCTTTTGCCAGTGGACGATTAAGAATCTCTACCGCTGTAACTTAGCCACAAGGCCTTGAAGGCCTAGAAGATAGCTATGGAGGCCAAAGCCATAAACCATACCCGCAGCAACAGGGGCAAGATAAGAATGCCGGCGAAAACGCTCACGGGCTGTGGTATTCGAAAGGTGAACCTCAACGAAAGACCTCTCCACACCCACGAAAGCGTCCCTAAGCGCGATTGAAGTATGAGTGTACGCACCTGGATTAATTAAGAAGCCCTCAACCTCCGGAGCCATGCGCTCAATATAATCAATCAATTCACCTTCATGGTTAGACTGGAACACCGTAATCTCAACTCCCAACTCATTTGCCGTTTTCTGCAAGTGGTCATTGATATCTTCAAGTGTGTCGGTCCCATAAACCTCCGGCTCCCTCTTACCCAGTGACCGGAGATTCGGACCGTGAATGACTGCAATTTTCATGAATCGTCTGGTTCGGTTGTAGGGTCAAACTCCAATAGGTTTTGGAAGTACAATCCAATCGTCAAACCATCCTCCACAATCTCTTCACTCGACGCCTGTGGATTTTCAACTTCGTCTTCAAGTTCAGCCAGCCGTGCACGAAGTAAGGCATCATCCGGATCTAGGCTAGCGAGTTGTCGGAAAATCTCGATAGCCTTTCCGATCGATCCTTGTTGGACAAAGAGTTCAGCCATCGTGCGTGTTTGGATCGGCTCGGAGTGTTCCGGCCCCGTACTACTGCGAACCCTTTCCGCCTCAATCTGAACTTCGAGTGAATCAGACAAAGAGACTCCGAAAACGAGGAAAAGAGGAAACTCGCAGTATGACTACTGGTGCAGCGAAAAATACGAATATCTTGGAAATAGTGTCAACGAGCTAAGGTTAGGGATAATCCACGGAGATAGTGGAGACATGATCCCCTTGTGAAGGTTTCCGCTAGGGCTTCCGTTGAGAGGTGCTCAGGGAGCGGTTATCGTTCTCGTTCGTTTATTAGTGCTTTTCGCTTATCCCAGGTTTCCAGGGAAACGCTTTGTTATGATGCGTCAGATGCGACAGGCGACGAAACCGATCATGCTTGTTACTGCATTCGCGTTCGTCGCTCTCATGGTCTTCCAGTGGGGGATGGATATCACCGGCCAGACTTCTGGTGGCCTGGGTGAGATCGGTCGAGTTAACTCAGATGCAGTAATGTATACTGAGTATATGGCGGCATACCGGAACCTCTATGACGAAATTCAAGCCTCGCAAGAAGAGCCTATTTCCTCTCAGCAGAATACGGAAATAGAGGATGCAGCATTCGATGAAGTGGTGAACCAACTTTTGATCCGCCAGGAACTCCGACGCCGCGGCATTGGAGTAAGTGATCTGGAGATTAGCCAAGCAGCGCTGCTGAGTCCCCCTGGTGAGCTACGCCCGCAGTTTACGGATGAGGAAGGACAGTTCGACTTCAACGGCTACCAAATATTCTTGGCCACCTTACCACCTGAGCAACTTCTCCTTCTGGAAGCGTACTATCGGGACGTGATCCCTCGGGGCAAGCTGCTCAGGCAGGTGTCAGCAGGGATTTACCTGAGTGATGCTGAACTTTGGCAACTCTGGAATGATCAAAATGAACAGGTTGAAGTTCGCTATCTGGCCTTCGATCCTGCTAACCGCTACGAAGATGGGCAATTCTCAATTCCTGATTCTGACATCGAAGACTATTACCGAGATCAACAGGAGGAATTCGAGGTTCCCGCGAGAGCAGCCGTGAAGGTCGTTGTCTTAGATAAGACCCCAACGACTGCTGACACAGCGGCATCAGGCGAGCGAGCCGTCGAAATTCGGCAGGAGCTATTGGATGGAGCAGACTTCGCAGAAACCGCTCAACAAGCCTCGGCAGATCAAGGAAGTGCCCAGTTAGGTGGAGAACTCGGGGTATTTCCGAAAGGCAGAATGACTGGAGCTTTTGACAGCACTGTCTTCTCAACTCCAGCAGGAGAGCTTACAGATCCGATACAAACCGCCTTTGGATTCCACGTCATCGAAATCCAGGAGCGGTGGGGCCAAGACAGTGCTCAAGCGCGACATATCCTAGTTCCAATAGAGCGCACTGACGAAAGCGAGATTGCCCTATTGACTCTGGCTGATTCGATCGAGGATCTAGGAGAGTCAATGGTGATGGAAGACGTAGGCACCACGGCGAGTGTCAGTGTTCAAACCGTAGACATCTCACAGAACTTTCCGTTCCTCGTAGGAGCCGGACAGATTTCGGAAGGAGCCGATTGGGTATTTGAGGAGGCTTCAGCCGGCGACATCAGCCCTGTCTTCGAGACAGCACAGGCTTTCTATATGCTGGAATTGGTGAGCTCTGAACCCGAAGGGGTCTTGCCTTTGGAACAGGCACAGGCTGCGATCGAGTCTACCCTATTATTCGAGAGCAAAATGTCGCAGGCCAGGATTGACGGTCAGGCAGCCGTGGCACGAATCCGCTCCGGGGAAACACTTGAAGACATCGCAGCAGACTTGGGACTAGAAATACGTGATACCGGACTGTTCTCGCGCAGTAGCTTTGTTCCAGGACTAGGTAGGCAAAATACTGCCATTGGAGCAGCCTTTGGGCTCCGATCTGGCGAAGTCAGTGAAGTGGTCACGACACCTACGAACGCGTTTATTCTAGATTTGGTCGGTTATGTCCCTGCCGACTCTGCGGCTTGGATTAGTCAGCGAGTCGAACAGCGACAAACTCAAGTATTGATTCTGCAACAACAACGCCTACAAGAGTGGATCGATGCACTTCGGACCGCAGCTCGAATTGTAGATCGTCGCGATGAAGTGCTCGCCCCGGCCGATGAAGATGTCGTTCAACTGCCTATGATGTTCTAGAAAGAGGATGCTGGGGTACCAATAGAAAAAATCAGGGCTGAGACATTATGCTTTCTAATGTCTCAGCCCTGATTTTCTTTCGGTTATGGGGCACCCGTTGGTCAGTCGTCGCTTAAGCTCCTTGGCCCATCTTCTATCGCGGAGTCATCTTCATCACCCTGATCCTCCTCGTCTTCGGTCTCTCCGGGTGGGTAAGTCGTCTTATGGATCTGCCGATCGGGATGCTCGAGCTCGGTCTTAATCTCGCTAACAGAACTCTTGAATTCCCGGATCCCCTTTCCAAGTGACGATCCTATTTCTGGCAGTCGCTTTGCTCCGAACATCAGCAATACGACCGTGAAGATCAAAATCATTTCCCACATTCCAAATCCACCGAAACCCATATCTCAGAACCTCCATCGGGGCTTAGCCCCGCAAGTTTCTCTTAGCTTCTTCATACTTTCGAAAGCAAATGATCAGATCAATGATCGTGTAATCATCGCAACAACCGAGATCCCGACCAATGTTAGCACATTCAGGGTAATCGAGATCGGACCCAGTGTGAATGCAATAGCTACTAAGTCGACCGACAAAGGACCGAGTGAAGCTTCGACTGACGTGGTCAGAAAATCCCTAGCTGCACTATCAGGCAAGAACCACTCCGACAGCTTTGTGAATAGTCCACCGAGGAATAATCCCAATACTAAAGTCCAAATGAGGCGAACGATACTCCGCCTCCTAGTGTCAACAAGCATAACCAGGCTTCATCGTTGACGATCCACGACCCAGCTCACTGCATCACTTAAAGCACTGAGGGCTGGGTCCTCGGAGAGTCCCAACAGCGAGGACTGAGCCATTTGCGCGCAGCGATCTGCGTGCACTCGAGCGTACTCTAGCCCCCCTCTCTCTTCAACAATCCCAATAATCCTTGAGATGTCCTCATCTGATGGGTTAGCAGTATCGAAAAAAGACCTTACCTGACGATGCTCACCTTCCGTGGTATTCGCGAGTGCCCCGACCAATGGGAGTGTAACCTTATGCTCACGTAGATCTTGGCCACTCGGCTTACCTGTAATCGTCTCACAAGCCGTATAGTCGAGAAGGTCATCAGCTATCTGGAATGCCATCCCAAGGTGATTGCCATATTTAGCAAGCTGAGACTGATAGCTCGGAATGCCTGCTAGAGCACCCATTGCACAGGCCGCTGACATGAGTGATGCAGTCTTAGATCCTATCAACCTGTAGTAGTCGTCCTCTCCGAAGCTAAGTGCATCGTAAGACATGAGTTGGCGCATTTCGCCCACAGCCATCTCGTTCGCAGCTTGAGCAAGTACTTCCAATGCCGGAAGATTACCGAGCTTAGCAAGCTCGGTAACTCCCCGAGAATAAAGGTAGTCACCCATGATGATCGCTACTTGGTGGGTCCAGGAAGCGTTCACGGTAGGAAGCCCACGCCGGAGAACTGAGTGGTCTACCGCATCGTCATGCACCAGTGTCGCTAGATGGACAAGTTCTACGACAGCCGCCAACGTCAACGCCTCATCCGAAACTTCGCCACCCACTCGGCTCGACAAAAGCACAAGAGTTGGGCGGAAGAGCTTCCCGCGTGTTAAGAAAAGGTGCTCATTCACCTGATCGATTAGTTCAAAATCTGAGACCACAATCCGGTGTAACTCAGTTGCTACAAGATCTAGGTCCTCTTTGACCAAATCCTGAATCGAGGAGAGCCCCTGAGGCTGAGACTTTACGAGTTGGTTCACACTTTTACCCACGACGATTGAAATCCGAGATCATACCGGACAAAGGATCCGTTTGACTTCCACCCTTTCAGAGCACCATCACATTCGTTCAAAGTTCTCCCACCCTTCCTTTTACTCATGGTGGCTAGGCTTTCGACTAGGTAACAGGATATTCACGACAGATCTTCCGGAACTTCCACCCATCCCTCCCGGGTTTGCGCATACTCATTGACCCGAAAGGATAGGACCCGTTTAGGATCTAGGTTAAGGAGGTCTAATCTGCTCTCCGAGTCTGGAAGCACAAGGGCGTCCGGAGCCATCCCAATCACTTCAATTTCAACTATTTCTCCAGCCATCTCAGATACTGCTTGAGTAATCTCTTCGTATACAGCTGTGGGCGCGGTCCTCATTGTGTCTTCTATGTTCATTGAGATCTGGGCTTGTTCCCTCTGGTGCAGATAAAGTCCAAGAGCCCGAACACCTGAAAACCCACCGTCACGCTCACGGACCTTAGACGCGATCACCTTTGCTTGTTCTTCATCGATCCCAGCTACAAGAACGTTCCACGCCAATAGCACATCTCTTGCCCCCACACAGGTAGCGCCTGCCGTTGTATGTGGAAATTTCGCTGAACTTGGTA
>DCAZ01000087.1:959-15665 GCA_002313925.1 Gemmatimonadales bacterium UBA1120 | reverse complement strand
TAGCGACGCATCGCTTCGAATTGGTTCGGTATACTAGCATCACCATATTCGAGTAAGGCCGGCATGTTATTTGTCTCAGTGAATTGATAAAACCGAACCATATCAAGATCTGGATAGGTGCAAAGCACTGCTCGAAAGAGTTCGGGACGTTGTGTCATTGCGCTTCCCACGAGAAGTCCACCGTTACTTCCTCCACTGATCGCGAGATGGTCAGGATCGGTGAACCCTGCTTCAATTAGTTTCTCTGCTGCGGCAATGAAATCATCAAATACGTGCTGTTTATTCTCTAGCATTCCATCCTGGTGCCAGGTTTCTCCAAACTCGCTCCCACCACGTAGCGTAGCGACCGCATAAACCCCACCAGCTTCTAGCCAAGCTAATCTCGTCGTCGAGAAACCCGGCTTCGTATTTGAATTAAAGCCGCCATAGCCATTTAGAATGGTCGGATGACTCCCATCCAGGTCGAGTCCAACCTTGTGCATCACATAGACTGGAGCCTGAACTCCTCCGGTTGACGTGAACCACAATTTAGTCAAGTCATAGGCTGATGAATCAAAGATCACCTCAGGCGCATCTGATACCTCGCGCTCTCCTGTTTCCAGGTCGAGGAGATACCGCGTTAGCGGCGTTAAGTAACCATTTACACTCAGACTCGCTTTGCCGTTCTCGGATGCAGATATGCTGATCGACGAATTATCTGGCACCTCAATCTCTCCTGAGGGTGAACCATCTAAATCGAATACCTGTATCCGGTTTGCAACTTCATGTAGATAGGTCGCGTAAATCTTGTCGTCGATGAACGTATAACTCTCGAAAAGATCATCTGTCTCTGGGAGTAACTGCTGCCATGCCTCACGATCCGGCATTTCAGGATCAACCACAAGAAGCCGGTAGTTAGAAGCGTTGAAGTCTGTCCTGAGGTAAATACGTCCATCATGGAAGCGATGCTGAAAGTGTGCAGATACCCCTTCAACAATAGGACGCACTGCACCATCACCACTCTGGATAAAAATGTCGTTCCTAGCCCACCCATGTTGTACGGTGAAAATTCGGTACTTGCCTTCAGCGACGATATCCATGCCAATAAATGCGGTTGGTCCATAGCCTTCTCCCCAAATCTCTTCATCCTCAGAGAAGTCTTGGCCCAAAGTATGATGCCTAATACGCGGACCCGTTTCACGAGAGCGGTACGTGTAGTAGAAACCAGTTCCGCTATCGTCAAATTCGACTCCGCTGTAGAGTGCGTCTGCCAAACGGTCCGGGAGATCTTCACCTGATTGGAGGTTTCTTATCCTGACAGCAATCTCATCGGCTCCGCCCTGCCTGATTGAATACATCATCAGAGTACCGTCAGGTGAAAAATCCATGATGGAGAATAGAGTGCGGTACGTGGAGTCTAGGTCTGCCGGATCGAGGACGACTTCATACGTATCTTCAGTGGTGGGCTCGGAATCTTCGGAGGCAACTCTCCTGTAGATCCTCGCCGCCTCTTCACCTTTACGGCGCATGGTGAAGTATTCCCAATCCCCGGCTTGCCGTGTTGATCCAATGTCGTCGGTGTCAATCAGCTCACTCAATCGTGACCGGAACGCATCGCGTATCTCACTCTCACCGATGATATCCTCGGCGTAGGCATTTTGATCGTCGATCCACCCCCGGGTTTCCGGGGCATCCTGTTCTTCCAGCCAACGGTAATCGTCGGGGATTTCGACACCGTGCAGGACATCTATCACCGTCTCGATCCTCGTATCCGGGGGAGGCGGATAACTCCCTAGGGAACAGGCTTCCAGGATCGCGGACAACGCGAGAAGAGTAACAGAGCGGAACAGATAGATCTTATTCACAATTGAGCCTTAGGGTGGAGACATGTGCACAACCTCACCGAGATTCAAGCCTTAGCACGGACGCCGTCAAGCGGAGGCCTGAGTGCCCACAAGGCAAGGGGCCGGACTTGAAAATCCGACCCCTGCCTCTGTTCACTCTAATCCGCTAAAAAATACCCATCATAGAAGGCGGGCTTAGGCATGCGGATTTAGTCCATCCAGACGTCTTCTAGAACGGCTACGGTTGTGTAATAGCTCTCTCCATCTACCGTGAGTTGAACTCGGTAAACGCCTGTTGAGGCCAATTGACCCTGCCTTCCGCGCCCACCACCACGTCCACCACGTCCGCCCCCTGCTGCCGGCGGGCTCCCCCGAAGATCCCACTGGATACGGTTAAGGCCCATTGCTCCAGTGCCTTCGATCGTGACAACGACCTCTCCTGTCACAGGATTACTAATTGTGACCTGAACGTCACCGTCAATCTCATCTTTAAGCCAGTACTGTATTGCTGTCCCGGCTGGTGCACTTTCGCCCACCCAATTCTTGGAACCAGTCACAGCACGGTCCAACCTTCGATCTCGTTTCCATCGTACCGCCTCACGCGCATCGAACAAATGGACCTCGGTCATAGCGACCTCACTCGTCAACTCCTGAAGCGCTGTGATGTCGTCCATCACGTAAACGGACCTACCATGCGTTGCGAGAACGAGATCATTATCCCTTGGGTGGACAAGCACATCGTCAATGCGGACAACAGGAAGCCCATTCATGAATGACTGCCACGACTGTCCCGCATTGCGAGAAATGAAGAAGCCAAACTCCGTTCCTACATAAAGTAGGTTCACGTTTCTCGGATCCTCACGGATCGTATTCACATTGCCGAACTCGGGGAGGTCTGAAGATATGCTCTGCCAGCTCTCACCGTAGTCATGTGTGACATACACATAGGGCCTAAGATCGTCATCCCTGTGCCCGTCTAGTGAAGCGTAAGCCGTTGCCGGGTCGAAGTGCGATGCTTCGACTCGGGACACGTAGTACCGGGTCGTACCACCTGGGAGATTCCCGCTCACCTCAGCCCAATTCGTGCCCCCATCTCGACTCACACTAATGTTTCCGTCGTCGCTTCCGTGCCAGAGAACTCCAGGCATCACCGATGACTCGGCAAGGGTTACACCGGTACTCCAGTTCGAGACACCATCATTTCGAGAAATGTTACACTCCACACCACGTTCGAGCTGCTGACAACGCGGCAGTGAATTCTGGACACCCATCAGGACGATACCGTCCCGATCCACGTTCTTGGACAAATCAGGGCTCATGGTCCAGGTATTCCCCCGATCACGGGATATAAAGAATCGGTTACCGGCCACATAGATCGTGCTCGGATTGTGCGGAGAGAGCATGAACGGTGTATTCCAGTTCCAGCGTATCTGCGTACCTGCCTCAGGCTCCGGAACAATGTTGCTCGTACCTCCACCACCCCCACCACCTCGTCCACCTCGTCCACCACCCCCTTGGCCACGCGGCCGAATACTCTGCTGCTCACCCGTATACAGGTTGTACCGGTTCACATTCCCGTTCTGAGATTCAGAGTAGATGATGTTCGAGTCCGTCGGATCCTGTTGAGTATAAAAGCCATCACCACCTCCAGCTCCGAACCAATCCTGGGAGAGGATATCTCCTTCACGTACCGCACTCGGACCGCACCACGTCCCATTATCTTGTAACCCGGTACAAACCCGGTAGGGACGATCCATGCTCACCGAAGCATGGTATGGCTGACCAACTGCCCAGCTGCGGTGGGACTCCCATGTTTCTCCCTGATCGTAAGTCACATCAACTGACCCATCATTCCCGATCATCATGTGGTTATGGTTCTCTGGGTTAATCCACATTGCATGCTGGTCAACGTGTCCAAAACCACTCAGGGTTTCCCACGTTTGTCCTCCATCACGTGACTTGGCTACCTGTTGATCCACGGTATAGACAAGGTTTGGGTCCTCGGTGGAGACCCGGATCTGACTGAAATACATGGGGCGCCCATTCTCATTGCTGCGGAACCCCCAGGTTGCTCCTCCGTCCGTCGAACGCCAAATACCAGACCACTGCTGATCATCCGGAGGCTCCCCGTCCTCAGATAGAGCCTGCCAGGCTTCGCGTTCCTGGTCGGTTAGTGGGCTTACCTGGTCTGCTACGACCTCGATCTGCGCGTAAATCACACTCGGGTCCGCTGGTGTGGTGGCGAGAGCGATTCGTCCCATTGTACCACCGGGAAGCCCGTTGCCCTGAAGGCGCTCCCAATTATCCCCGCCATCGGTGGATGTCCACATTCCACTTCCTGGGCCACCACCTACGAAGCAACATCCACTTCTCCGTCGTTGGTACATCGCAGCGAAAAGCTTTTCAGGATTGGACGGATCAATAATCAAATCCGTTGCACCAGTATTTTCGTCAATACTCAGGACAAGATCCCAGCTGCCACCACCGTCGGTTGATTTGTATACCCCCCGTTCCGGGTTTGGCCCGAACAGATGGCCAGTCGCTGCAAGCCAAACGGTGTTGGCATCGTTGGGGTGCACAACTACCCTGGCGATTGACTGAGTCTCCCGGAGGCCGACATAAGTGAAGGAATCTCCACCATCGGTCGACTTGTAGACTCCTGCCCCAAACGAAGAACTTTGACGGTTATTAGCCTCGCCGGTCCCAACGTATACGACGTTAGGATCGGACGGCGCTATCGCTACCGACCCGACCGAATGAGTTGCATAAGTGTCGAAGACCGGCTCAAAAGTTGTTCCGTTGTTGACGGTCCTCCAAAGACCGGCAGTCGCAAAACCCACGAAATACCTATGTGGGTTACTGTGATCAACGGCCAGATCGTCAACACGACCACCTTGTCCGACGGGACCAATTGAGCGCCAATGGAAAGTTCTTAGAACCGGGTCATCTGAGCTATTTATCACTTCCTGATTCTCAGCCTGTGCTGACACCTCCAGGGGTGTTAACCAGGGTGTGAAGCCTAAAACGAGTGCAATTCTAAGGAGGCTTAAACTGGACATGATCTATTCCTTGCCATGAGTCCCGCTATGTGGGCCGCTGAAAGTTGAATCGAGCGCTCCATACGTCAAACTCAAGAAGCCTGCCCAGATCTACTAACCCGAAAGAAAAGAGAGGTGGGTGCGCATCCGTACGCGGTGTCCGTGGGCCCGATAATGCTACTCCTGCGGAACCGCCACACCTTGACCGTGGAGTGTTACGACTTCGCAGCCTCTCCGGACATACGCAAGTCCAATGACCTCACCAAACTTGGGTGATTGAACAGCCGAGGTGATGAAGCCGACTACCTTATCGGAGTCTTCATCATGGAGTTCAGTACCACTCCGGGGTGTGGGCACATCACCGAACCTAAGCATCTTAAGGCTCTTATTTACATGCCCGCGATCGCGGATACGGATGATCACTTCCTGGCCAGTGAAGCACCCTTTCTCGTAGTCGATTGACCGCTTATGAATTCCGGCCTCTATCGGGATCGTTTGCTCATCCATATCCGTGCCAAATACTGGCCGACCAGCTTCGACGCGAAGGGTAGACCAGACACCCAGTCCCGCCGGAGCCGCACCATCACTTACAAGTGTTTTCCAGAACTCCTGTAGTACTTCAGTGGCCCCGATAACAGAATACGCCTCCGGCCACACATCCTCAGTTTTCATGACTAAGAGGCCATCCATGAGATCCGTACCTAATAAGCGCCAAGCACCCTCTGGCAATCGAGCCAATTCGCCTGCCTGCACACAAGCGCCAAGCGCCAAGCGGGATAATATCTCAGCAGCGGCAGGGCCGACGACAGTAACCATCCCTACAGCACCTGAAACATCCTCGGCAATAGCAAAGCGTGGCGGAAGGAATTTTTTCAAGTTTTCCGTTAGCCCGGTAACTCCCGCTACTGGGATATCTAGTAAGATGCCAGCCTCATCTTCAGAACCGGTAAGAATCGTCCAAAGATCGGTAATCATCTTGCCTTTACTGGTGAGTACTCCGTGGTACGTGCCCAAGCCACCGAGCACCCCATCCGTGACATGAGACGGAGAGTCAGGTATACGGCCCGTTAGTATCCCCTCAAGCATGCGACCGGCTGCTTGGCCTGTGATGACAAGCCTACCCCGATGGCTCCGATCAAAAACAGCCGCTTCTTCTGTTGCCGCTCTATACTCAGCTGCCGGATCACCAAAATGCCGGATCACCGGGCGACCCTGATACTCGGTAGCAACACCACCTGACGCGATCATTATATTGGAGAGTGGGCTGGGCTTTTCCATACTCAAAGGCTAATCCGGATTTTATGAGTTAATCGATACCACGCCACTAAGAAAAGTGTCCCGGTGAGAGATCTGCTTCCATACACTTCCAACGGCTTGGATTTCCATCTTCCGTTCTGCTAACCAAAGGGCGGTGAGGCGCGTATCAGCTTCCTCGAGTGACAGGAAGCAAGTTGAAAGTATAGGAAGCAGACACTTTATGGGAACAAAGTTATTCACTTGAAGCGATCAGTAGCGTCAGGGGTGGATTATACCCCGCACCTTGCACTACGCTTTAGCATCACTGATGCAGGGCGTGTTTAACAGAAGGGATTTGCACACCGCGCATCTTCATTACATGCTCCATTACCCATGCGCCCCAACCAGGGGGAACAATGACAAATGAGCCGCGTGACCAAAGACCGGAGATCCGGCTGTCTCAGCTCAGTCATGGTGCCGGTTGAGCTTGTAAGCTCGGGATGACCGAACTGACGCAGGTACTGCGTCATGTCCTGCCGGTAGAAGATCCAAACGCCCTCGTGGGTCATACGACGGGGGATGATGCGGCCGTGTACCGTATCACCGACGACCGGGCACTGGTTGTAACCGCAGATTTCTTCACACCCATTGTTGACGACCCCTACGACTTCGGCCGCATAAGCGCAACTAACGCGCTCTCAGACATATACGCTATGGGAGCACGCCCCTTATTTGTGCTGAATCTGGTAGGGTTCCCCCGCACACTTTTAGGGGACGGGATTCTCGACGAGATCCTGAGGGGTGGAAGCGATGTGACCCGAGCAATAGGCATACCAACATTGGGTGGTCATTCGATTGACGATAAGGAACCCAAATACGGACTTGTCGCTATCGGTGAAGTCCATCCAGACAGGATGGTGACAAACTCGGGAGCTCAGGTAGGGGATGTGTTAGTGCTCACGAAACCACTTGGGTCAGGTGTGATCGCTACCGCTCTAAAGAAGGGTGAGGCTGACGCGGACGTGATCGCCACAGCCGTTCAGGTGATGACCACATTAAACCAGAGTGCAGCAGAAACGATGGTCTCTGTTGGAGTCAAAGCAGCTACAGATATCACAGGTTTCGGATTACTCGGCCATCTCAGAGGGATGATGAGCGCATCAGCTACCTCAGCCACCCTGCAGGCCGCCAGCATACCCATCCTCCCCGGTGCGCGGGAACTCGCTGAAGCTGGTCATATCCCCGGAGGTACACGCAGAAATCTTGAAGACCTGGCCCCAGACCTCGACTTTGCTGACTCCATTGATGAGGTCAGTCGTACCCTTATGGTCGACGCCCAAACCTCTGGGGGCCTACTAATGTGCGTACCGCCAGATCGTTTGACTGCGCTTCTCACAGGCTTGAAAGGTGAGATCCCTTCAGCATTCGTGATCGGGAAGGTCGTTCCAGGGCAACCTGGGACAATCCGCATCGAGTAATTCGGAGTGGCTTGTCAAAAACTCCATGTCTAAGCCGTAGCGGTTGAAGCTTTTACTGACCGCCTCCTCTTGGCTGGTGCTCGTTTTCTCTTCCGCTTCTTCCGTTCGGTAAGGGCAATCTTCACAACATCATCCAAGGTTGATGCAAAATGGAAGGTTAGTGAACTGCGCAAATCCTCTGGGATATCCTCAAGATCAGCTTCATTCTCTATCGGCACGATGATTTGGTTGATTCCAGCGCGCACCGCGCCCAACACCTTTTCCTTCACTCCACCGATCGGAAGAACTCGACCAGTTAGAGTCAATTCACCCGTCATCGCCAGATCACTCCGAACCTTCTTCCCGGATACCGCTGAAATCAGTGCCGTCGCCATTGTGATACCAGCGGAGGGGCCATCCTTAGGTACCGCTCCAGCGGGCACATGAATGTGGACCTCTTTCCCTTGCAGCGAGTCTTCTGCTACTCCTAATTGTTTCCAATGTGCTTTTGCGTAAGAAAGGGCTGCACGACCGGACTCCTTCATCACATCGCCGAGTTGCCCAGTGAGCACTAAGCTGCCTTCGCCGGGCATGACGCTGGCTTCGACAAACATGATGTCACCACCCATAGGGGTGTAAAACATTCCCGTCGCTACACCAACGGTGTCTTCTGCAGCCATTTGCTCCGGATGTACCCTTGGGCGACCGAGCAACTCGCGAACGTCCACCTCTGTGGCTTGAAGTTCGTCGATCTTATCGGCTGCAATTCTTCTAGCGACCTTGCGAGCAAACTTCCCAACCTCACGTTCAAGCTGCCGAACCCCTGCCTCACGCGTGTATTTCTGAATAATGGCGAGTAGAGCATCATCCCCCATTTCAAGCTCTTGCTCGTGAAGCCCATTCTCCTTCAACTGTCGCGGAAGGAGGTAACGTTTCCCGATCTCAAGCTTCTCCGCCTCTGTATATCCGGAGAAATCCACCCTTTCCATCCTATCGAGAAGCGGGCCGGGTATTCGATCTAGATAGTTCGCGGTAGCGATGAACAGCACTTCAGATAAGTCAAATGGTATGCCAAGGTAGTGGTCCACAAACGTCGAATTCTGTGCTGGGTCGAGTACTTCTAGAAGCGCCGAACTCGGATCCCCCTGAAATGAGACGCCTAGTTTATCAACTTCATCAAGCAGGAAGACCGGATTCTTCGTTTTAGCCTGGCGCATGCCCTGGACGATTCGCCCCGGCATCGCCCCAACGTAGGTCCGTCGATGGCCTCTGATATCAGCTTCATCACGTGCACCACCCAAAGAAATCCGAACGTAATTTCTCCCCAGGGACCTGGCGATCGATTGTGCAATTGATGTCTTACCGACACCTGGAGGTCCAACGAAGAGAAGAATCGGACCACGACCGGACAGAGCCTCTTCGGATGCTAATTCACTTTCCTCATTTTCTGACTCAGGCCCAGACATTTCCTCGTCAGTTTCAGCCTCATGTTCAGCCTCTTCTTCGCTCATTCGATCAAGCTGAAGTTTGCGAACTGCCAAGAACTCTAAGATTCGGTCTTTGATGTCTTCGAGCCCATAGTGGTCTTCTTCCAGTATCGTTTCGGCCTTTTCTAGATCAATTTTCTCTGCCGTTCGCTCGTTCCAAGGTAGTTCTGTGATCCATTCGAGGAAGGTTCGGATCACTTGATATTCTGCTGATTGTGGGCTTGTTCGCTCCAGTCTGCGTAGCTCCCGATTGATCTCTAGCCTCTGATCCTCAGTGAGTTCGAGTTCCTCAATTCGGTCCCGCATCTCTTCGATATCGTCGCGTTCCTCTTCGTCTCCAAGCTCTTTTTGAATTGCCTTAAGCTGCTCCCTGAGCAGCATCTCTCTCTGCCGTGCACCTAACTCAGTCTGGACCTGCGCCTGGATCTCCTCCTGCGCATCAATCCGTGCAAGCTCGCGCTCCACCGCAACGAGACACGCACGCATTCGCTCTTCGTCTGCTAGAGTCTCCAGGAGTTCTTGTTTATCAGGAGTATCAAGTTCAAGGTAGAAAGCAACGAGGTCCGCAAAGGGCCCGGATTCATCGACACCCTGAATGAGTTGGTTTAGTGCCTCGGCAGGCACTCCTCTGCGAGTACCTAGTTCTGCCGCCCGGTCTCGTAACTCCCGGTCTAGAGCCTGAAATGCTGGGTCACTCGGGTTTTGAGGCTCCTGTCTGTCCATCTTGAGCAATACGGCGTGCAGCATTGCCTGTCCCTCATCATGATATGACAGAGCCTGGGCTCTACCCTCACCTTGCACCAGAAGCTGCATACCTCCGCGCATCCTGTGTGTCTGGATGATCCGGACCACCGTGCCTACGCTATAGAGATATTCCGGAAGTGGGTCATCGACGTTGTCTCTCTGCGCTACAGCAAACATGCGACGATCGCCGTCCAACGCCTCCTGAACCGCTTCAACAGTTCCAGGTCGACCGGCTGAGATAGGCACTGCCACACCGGGATACACTACTGTATCTCGCAGTGGAAGTACTGGGAGTGTGAATCGCTCGCTCATGACGTCCTCTCTGTTTCCGTTCTCATCTGTTGATGCGGACGGCTGTTTCTCGGTCACCTAATTATCTCCGGAATCGATGGTGGGTCGCTGTTCTCGGTGGCCCATCTACGTCATTGCATGTTTCTTGCCAGAAATCAGAGTCATTTCTGTGCCCAGAACGCAGGAAAACCTGCCATTGTGACAGTCACGCTCGTTTTCACCGTGCCACTTTTTCACTGAAGTAGCGGCGATTAGCTTGACATATTCTTCCTTATCGCGCCACTAGTTCTACGTTATCCTAAGAATAAGCAGAGTAGTAGAGAGGCTTTTTATATTCGACATTGAGCTAGCTCAGTTGGAATACCAATGACCGACTCAGGCTTCCTAATCCCTTTCGAGAATCTACCCGAAAGATTCATGAAGAGTCTCAAACACCCTTCTCAACCGCCCGTGCCGGCAAAGCCAGCGGCAACAATTGCTCTCTTAAGGGACTCGCCGTCCCAGATGGAAGTTCTGCTGTTGAAGCGAGACCGTAACGCCAGTTTTGTACCCGGTGCTTATGTGTTCCCAGGCGGGCGGGTTGATCCATCTGACTGGACAAAGAAGACGCTTGCAAGCGTCGACGGGCTGACAACTGAAACTGCCGCAACCCGTCTCGGCCTTGTAGGTACTAGCCCCCCAGCTATTGCGTATTATATCGCTGCGTTGCGTGAGGCGTTTGAGGAGACCGGGATTCTTGTGGGTGTTGGGCCTAATGCTCAGGCTCCACCTACCGCAGCGGAAAATGTCGAGGTTGAAGTTCTAAGAAATGGTCTAATGGAGGGGTCAGTATCTTTCAATGAGACCTTGGAAAACCTGTCCTGTCGTATCAACGGATCCTCTATCGAATACCTCGCACATTGGATCACACCAGAGCGAGAACCCCGCCGCTTCGATACACGTTTCTTTGCGGCACGTGTTCAAACAGATGCGGAACCGATCTTTGATCCACGAGAGATGACGGAGGCACTATGGCTCAGCCCGAAAGAAGCTTTGTCGCGCAACCAGGGAGGGACCCTGCCTATGATCTTTCCTACGATAGACACACTCCAGCAGCTTGCCGATTATACAACTGTCGGAGATGCCCTTCGAGGAATAGGAAATGCATCTATTCCAACGTTGATGCCCAAGTTAGTTGTCACTGAAAAGGGTGTCCGCTTACAGGTTGCTGAGGAGGAATCTTGAAAAGCTCTTGGTCACCCAAGTGGCTTGTAATAGGAAGTGTGATCAAGGCATCACCCGACGTGCTCCAAACAACTAGTATCGGGAAACAAATAATCATGCGCATAGTGTCGCTATCAGTAGTGGTGGTCATCGCGTGCGGGCCGTCCGGAACCTCCACTAGCTCGACCACTGCACCTGAGTCTGAACTCAAGATCTTGATGTTGGCAACAGCAGTTGAACGTGCGGACACCGCCCTGATTGCTGATCTTTTTTGGCCGGAAGCAACATACGATGACTTCGCTAATCAGCTTACCTACCAGGGAATCCTAGAAATTGTTGGATACTTAACCAGCGTGCATGAGTGGGGCGACGATATCTATATGAACATGGGTCGTATAAACACTGGCCCTACCATGGCTGTGGGGGAATGGGTTTTTTCCGCTGTCCAGAATCGACCCATGGGCGATCAAGTTCCATTCGTGACTGGTCGCGAGGTCGTACTCAATGGTGCAACCATCATCGAGTTAGAGGGTGGGCGCATCATGCGGGCAGCTGACTATGTGGATACTGCTCCCCTAACCCTACAGCTTGGAGGAAGCATTAGTTTTCCAACTGACGGGATCATCGAACCGGAAAATGTAGGACGCTGACCGACAAGCCAGCCCAGTTAGTTACATCTGTCGATACGCTGGACCGCTACCACCCTCTCGGGGTGTCCACCGTGGGCCAACTACATCCGTTGCCTTACAGTCAATACAATTGGGAGCGCTGATAATTAGCTCTGTCCCGTCACGCTCGTATACTCCTGCCGGACACATATGCACGAGCATCTCTGCCACCTCAGGAGGGATATCTTCCCCAACGATGAGATGCTGTGGAATGTCATCACGGGTTTGATTCCCAGACTTGTACACCGCATCAGCCTTTGAAAATGTCAGATCTCCATCAGGCCTGAATGGCTCCTGCACCTCTCCAAGCCAACGGATCTTCGCTGCGTCTTCCTCAATCGTAATCTTGCCACTCGGAATGGCCCCTCCTGTCAGCGTCATCAGGGCGGCCCTCAATCCTCCAGCAAACAGCCCGTCCTTGAACGCAAGTCTCATATTACGACGCTTCCTCAGATCTCTCATGATTACGCTAGAATCGACTGCGGATGAGTAACCAGAGAGAGCTGCTTCTGATGTATCACCCAGCTTAAGGGCCTTGAAGATTTGCCGAGCAGCCAGGATCCCCGAGTGCATGGCATAGTGGATGCCCTTGAGCGAGGACACCTCAACGTACCCGGCAGAGTCTCCCACAATGCACAAGCCATCTCCATGACGCCTGGAAGGCACTGAGTAATACCCTCCCTCCGGAATTGTCTTGGCACCCCATTCCATCATTTCACCACCCAAAAGATAGCGCTGAAAAAGAGGGTGCATCTTCATTTGCTGAAGCGCTTCATGCACATCAAAGCGCGCATCTGGATAATCGAGACCTACAACAAGCCCAAGAGCGATGAGATCATCCGCCAGGGGATACATGAAGCTGCCCCCGAACGTCTTGGTAGATAAAGGCCATCCCATCGTATGCACCACACGATCGAGTGGGGTTTTGACCTTCCACAGTTCCTTCACACCAAGTGCAAAAATCTGTGGGTTCTCTGATGTAATACCCTGCCACCTGAGCCAGGCCTGCGAAAGCGGGCCCCGTGTCCCCTCTGCCAGAACGGTAACCTTTGCACTTAGATCCATAGCTGGCATTGCTTCAGGACCACCAGGTTTCCCATCTCGTCCCAATCCAGCAGGAGTCGTGCGAACCCCAACGACCCTGCCTCCATCGGTGAGCAGCGAATCAACCGGAAACCCTGGGAATACATTGACACCATACTCCTCAGCCTTAGCTCCAAGCCAACGGACAATCTCACAGATGGACGCTAGATAGTTCCCGTGGTTCCTCATAGTGGGCGGTACCGGAACCCGGATAGAGGCTGATTGCTTAAGCAGATATACAGACTCTTTACCAACAGGTTGACGCAGCGGAAAATCATCAATCGAGAGCTCAGGAAATAGTTCATGAAAAGCACTCGGATTCACAACCGCGCCGGAGAGATTGTGCTCGCCAAGCTGGCTGGCCTTCTCCAGGACACCTATCTCGAGTTCACCGAGCGTGCCACCGGTTTCACAATCATGCTGAACGAGCCGAGCCAGCTCTATAGCCCCCGCAAGACCAGCTGGTCCTCCACCCACAAAAACCACATCCATCGGCACCGCCTCCGAGTCCGGTGGCTCAGCGACCAGAAAGCGCTCACCCGGGAGAGTCGGCTGTACATCAAGTAATCTGACAGAAGTGCTTACATGGTGAGGGTCTGTCGGCATCTTCACTCCGGTATTACAGGGTGCAGTGAATAAAAACGAACCACCCGGACCTGGGTGTCCAGATGCGTGTACCATGTCAACCTTATAAGATCGCCAACTTGCGCACCGTGCTCTACCCTATCTGCGGATCGCTAGCCAATTCATCAATTACAGACCGCGAAGGTCAGGAGTTCTAAAAGGATGAGCGAGCAACGCCCGTCCACGCTTGGTGAGCTAAAATCACAAGGCTACAAGACACGCTCAGTTAAGCAGGAGATGCGTGAGAATCTACTTAAGAAATTAGATAAGAACGAAACGCTTTTCCCAGAAATAAGAGGTTATGCGGATACCGTCATCCCCAGAATCGTGAATGCGATTCTCGCACAGCACGATTTTATTCTCCTCGGACTCCGTGGTCAGGCGAAAAGCCGTATTCTACGTCAGCTCGTGGCGCTTTTGGATGAAGCAGTGCCCGTCTTGGCTGGAAGCGAGACAAACGATGATCCACTCGCTCCAATTTCAAAGTATGGTCGCCAACTTATCGAGGAGAATGGTGACACATCGCCAGTGGCATGGGTCCAGCGAAGCAGTAGATATGTGGAGAAGCTCGCAACGCCAGATGTGACAATCGCTGACATGTTAGGTGATGTTGATCCAATCAAAGCTGCACGCGGTGGACACATCCTCGCAGATGAGATGACAATCCACTACGGTTTACTCCCACGGGCCAACCGGGGAATTTTTGCAATTAACGAACTTCCTGATCTCGCGGGAAAAATTCAGGTGGGCCTCTTTAATCTGCTGGAAGAGGGGGATGTGCAAGTTAAGGGGTACCCGATTCGGATGCCTCTAGATGTGCTTATGGTCTTTACTGCGAACCCCGAGGATTACACAGCCCGCGGTAAAATTATCACTCCATTGAAAGACCGGATCGGCGCGGAGATCCTTACGCATTACCCAGACGAGATTGAAACCGGAATCGATATTACCCGCCAAGAAGCTTGGGTAGCCCGTGACGGCATGTGCGTCGAAATCCCTGATTTTGTTGAAGAAACTGTCGAGCGGATCGCGTTTCTAGCTCGTGATGACCG
>DCAZ01000087.1:0-548 GCA_002313925.1 Gemmatimonadales bacterium UBA1120 | reverse complement strand
GCACTGCGGCACGGTGAGGATATCACGGTTCCTCGCATCGCTGACCTATACGCTGCTCTCCCTGCAATCACTGGAAAGATGGAACTCGAGTACGAGGGCGAACTCCATGGGGCTGACAAGATTGCCCGTGAACTCATTCAGCAAAGTTCCTCCCTCACTTTTGACATCAGGGCAGGCGGTGCCGATGTCGAAGAGATCATAGAGTATTTCGAGACAGGAGGTGCCCTGCAGGTGGGTGAAGACGCCTCTGCATCAGCCTGCGTTCAAGGGTATGAAACTGTTCCTGGCCTTATTGAATTAATCCAGAATGTAGGACTGGCTAAGGTGTCAGCAGGGAATGGTGTCAGATCAGCTGCCTGTGAACTCGTGCTCGAGGCGCTTGTGTCACAGAAGCGTATCGCTCGAAGCTCAGCCGGATATACTCGCACACCATACCAGAGCCCGAAGACCGAAGAGGACTATCAAGGCTTCGACGAGCCAGGCGACGTAACTATTAAATTCAACTGGGATTGCCTGCGTGTGACTCTGAGCTGCCTGGAGTTACTCCA
>DCAZ01000101.1 GCA_002313925.1 Gemmatimonadales bacterium UBA1120 | reverse complement strand
CGGTAATGCTTTGCGGCCTTCGCCCGATTTCCACAGCGTGACATAGAGCACCATCTTCGACGCCCACTTTTGCTCGTATCTAGAAACCAGTACATACAGCCCCCGGCCGCACATTGTCGAATACGGGTTGGATTTGCTTCAGTCACTATGCGTGCTGCGGAGAGCGCTATCGGTTGGAGTACACCAAGCACTGACGAGGCATACTCGTGTGCATTAAGTACCAACTGATCTTGCATACCCTCACTTTGTTCCTCTTCGGATGTGATAATGAGCGAATCTAGCCGGAATGAGGTTCCACTTTCTGTGAGGATGCGGTTTAGGGCATGTACGGTGTAGGGTGGGGGGAGCTCTTCGGCCACAAGACTTTGGACGATTAGGAGAATGTCTTGCCGGAGCCAGAGAGCTTCATCGAGCAGTATGCGACGGTTAGGGGGTGACGACGATAATTCGGGGAAGGAAGCATCACCCGGTAGGCCAACTGCAGCCAACCAGGTAACTACATCTTCTGGGCTTTGCAGTAGATCTAGGGCCTGATCCCCATCGAAACGCCACGTATTGAGCAGGTCAAGTGCTAGTGTTCCTGCATCGAAAACAAATTGACTGTTCTGTTTCATATAACTGGTAAAATAGATAGATACCAGTTAGTTAATCAAATAACTGGTAAAAAGAAATAATAACAGTTAGATAAGATCCTCGGTCATATATAACAAGGATATACAGTATCTGGGAACTCCAGTGACCTGATCTTTCTTAGATCTGTAGCGAATATTCATCCTGGATTTTTTGGACAGGTTCGCTTTTATTCGTGCTATTGGGAGTCGAGTCTGTTTTTTTGGCCCCTGTTTAATACAGGTGCTCAAGGGACTGTGAATGAGCATATCTCCTTTTGATGTTATTCATTCTTAAGGGGGGTGATGGTGAAATACGACATGCTCAGAACACTTGACCATCCGCCAACCCCGGCTACCCTTTGGGCGCATGAGTAAATTGATAGAAGAACTTCGGTGGAGAGGGTTGCTGCAAGATGCAACCGAAGGGGCAGCCGAGCACTTGGCTGGGGCTCCGCGCACTGGGTATATCGGCTTCGACCCTTCGGCGTCCAGCCTCCATGTTGGCAATCTGCTCGTGGTCATGGATCTCGTGCACATGCAACGGCACGGCCATACCTCCATTGCGCTGGTCGGTGGTGGTACTGGGTTAATTGGCGACCCATCGGGTAAAACCTCTGAGAGGCAGTTGCTTACGAAGGAAATCGCGGCAGAGAATGCTGAAGGAATTCGTGGCCAGCTCGCGCATTTTCTCGACTTCGATGTGAAATCAAATCCCGCCATCATGCGAAACAATCTTGATTGGCTTGGACAGCTGTCTCTGGTGGACTTCTTGCGGGATATCGGGAAGCACTTCTCAGTCAACCAACTCATAGCGAAGGAATCTGTGAAACGCCGTCTGAATAATGAGGAGACTGGGCTCTCGTATACGGAGTTCAGCTACGCGCTCCTTCAGTCGTATGATTTCCTTGAGCTGTACCGCCGTGATAAATGCACGGTTCAGTTAGGAGGTAGTGATCAGTGGGGTAATATCACAGCGGGTACTGACTTGGTTCGCCGGGTGGCAGGTGGAAAAGCATTCGGGGTCGTGTCACCGCTACTGACTAACGCAAGCGGTACTAAGTTCGGAAAGACTGAAGTAGGAAATGTTTGGCTCGATCCAGAGCTCACTTCACCATTCGCGTTTTACCAGTTTTGGGTCAACACTGACGACCGTGATGTGATTGGGTTCTTGAAATGCTTCTCCCTGCTCTCCCAGCACGAAATTGGTGAACTAGAGGAAGCTACCCGGGTTGAACCTGAGAAACGCATAGCTCAAAAGGTATTAGCTGATGAAGTGACAGATCGAGTCCACGGTGAAACGGGACTAGCAGCTGCCCGTAAAGCTACACAGGCTCTTTTCGGAGGAGATATATCAGGACTGAACGCCAGCGAAATTAGTGAGGTGTTCGGGGATGTGCCGTCGTCAGAACTTGAAAAGTCTCGCTTAGGAGGAGATGGCCTACAGCTCGTGGAGCTTCTAGCCGAGTCTGGTGTGGCTTCCTCCAAGGGAGATGCCCGTAGGGCTATAGAGGGTGGGGGAATATACCTCAATGGTGAGCGTTTCCAGGATGTTTCTCGAGCTTTATCAATAGAAGACGCAATCGAGGGGCGTTACCTGCTACTTCGGAAGGGTAAGAGAGCCTACCATCTAGTAGCAGTTTGTGAATAGAGTAAGTCCGCCAGGACGTTGCACCAAAGCATAAAGCCAGTCAGAGGTATTCTCGTCACAGAAGGATTGAATAGATGAAACCCATGAAAGTTTCCACATTGCTGATCGCATCATTGGTAGCTAATGGATGCGCTGAACCGGCAGCAGAGGATCATGCTGAGGAAGCACAGGGGATACATGGAGGCTGGGTAGTCTCCGAGTGGATCTTGCCGGAAAATGAAGTTATGGCCATGCCTGCTGAGCACGGGCTGTTTTTGTTCACGGAATCTGGCCATTACAGCATGATGTGGGTTCCATCAGCGGACAGACCGATTCTCCCAACCCCGTCCGAGGAGGCTTCGGACGCGCAACTAGCAGAGGCCTACATGGGTTTTGTTGCGAATTCGGGGCGGTATACTGCAACG
>DCAZ01000085.1:17883-25034 GCA_002313925.1 Gemmatimonadales bacterium UBA1120 | reverse complement strand
CTCGATTGCAGCGGTCTATTAATACACGAGCGGCCTGAACCTTCAACATAGAAAGTTCAGGCCGCTCGTAATTCAGGAGAGCTAATTCAAGTTTAGTTCTCGAGTTTCTCCTCACGCGTAATGAACCCGAGGTGTTGTTGGGAAGCGTCCAGTCCGCCTTCCTGCCATCCAGAACCGGCACCGGCCGTCAGTTGGGCCCCTAGCTCCGCTAATTGACTAACCATCCCGGCTGCGTCGGAAGCCGAAGTCGCATCCTGAATGGACTTGGCCAGCTCAATCATTTGTGTTGCCCGTTCCACCGTGTTTTGCGCGGCAGTACTTACATGATTGGCGTGAGTCTTAAGGGCATCTGATGCTCCATCAGAACTGGCCGCTAGATCGATATGACGTGCAACCCCGCCGGCAGCTGCCACGACACCATAACCAGCTCCAGGACCACTCTCGACTTCTTCTGGGTTTAGTGCATGTAACACGTGACCCATGTGTCGTTTCATGCCGTCCAGGTTGCTGGGATCACGAGCAGCAAAACCAGCGTGCTGCGCAGCCACACCAGCCTCAGCAATAGCAGCATCGAGTAAGCCGACGCCATCAGGTGTACCGCGGAACCCATCGGCGACATGCCCGACGTGATTCTGGGCCGGATTAGCTTGAGCAGCAGTATCTTGAGTAATGGTCAGGCTTGATACAGCCAGTGCGGCCAATACCGTGATTCCAAACTTCGCGTGCATGATCAATCTCCTGCAGTGGTGATTCTGGGGGCGATAGACTAGCTCCACATAAGCATATACGCCACTCATTATCGGGGTGCGAATGGCATTTTGCTGATGACTTCGAACCGGTATCGAAAGGTCACTCTAGCTACGCCGTCACTAGTTCATAGTGTCCGGAGATGATCGTGTATTCTCTAACCTCAACTCAATTTCATTCCATAGTTCTTGCATGAACATCAAATCTTCACCGTAAGCTTGGGTGAAAGAGATGAGGTCTTCTTCTGATATTCCATAGCGATCCAAGACTTCGGATCGACCTGCCTCCGTCACTTGACCATCTTCTGTGATGAGAGCTGCGGCCCGAAGATCCACATAGGTTTCAATGAAATCCTCGGGTTCGATCAGATCGCCTTCGGGGAGGTTCGATTGGCTCCCTCCACACGCAAGGGAGCTAAGGAGAATTCCCAAAGTTAACCGGTGCAATGAAGACCTTGATTTACTCGCACACACGTTGGAGAATCTCTGAAGAGTTATCAAAATGAGTTCTGCTTTTGTATACCCCAGTATTTTGGCCAGATCCTCCTCGATTACTTGTACCACACACGAGGTTTTTAGGTATCCAGGTTTGTAGGGTCATCATGAGGGGTGCTGTACGAGTTCGATTAGTACCCCTCCGGCTGTAGAAGGGTGAAGGAAAGTGACGAGATGTCCTTTGGCACCAGGTCTAGGTTCCGGATCAATTACCTCAAAGCCATTTTTCTTAAGACGTGAGATTTCTGATATGATATCAGCAGTACGATATGCTACGTGATGGAGACTCGGGCCACGGGCAGAGATAAAACGGCCTACAGATGTTTCCGGGTTCAAGGGCTCTAGGAACTCAATCGACCCCACGAAGGCGACTCGAACTCCTTGAGCTTCAAGTACTTCAGGTGTCGTGCGAGTTTCCCCCGAGATTAGTTCATAGAGCGAGCATACTTCTTCTAGAGAAGTGACAGCGATTGCGACATGATCAAGTGGTAAATTGGCTTCGGCAGGTGCGGACATGATATCCTGCAGCGGGATCTACATAATAGGATGTTGAGAGGAGCGATCGTAAGCTCTTCCCAACCAAACTGACAAGGAGAAGTGCATGGGGACCAGTGATGCGATTGTTGAAGTGACTGACGCGAACTTTGAGGAAGAGATCGAAAAGTCAGAAGGACTGCACATGATTGACTTTTGGGCAGCTTGGTGTGGTCCGTGTCGGCAGATCGCACCAATCGTTGAGGAATTGGCAGGTGAATATCAAGCTAAGGGGCTTCGGGTTGGTAAACTTGATGTCGATTCTAACCAAGAAACAACTGTGCGCTTTGCAATTCGGAGCATACCGCAACTTTTATTTTTCAAGGACGGTGAGCTCGTCGATACGGTCACCGGATTCGTGCAACGTGAAACTCTTGAGGAGAAGATTCTCAAGCACTTGTAGTGCTGTATAACCTGAATTGTTTTCGGCTGAGGCAGGTCGGAGAGGATTGATCTGGTCTCTTCGTTTATCTTCAGTAGTGGCTACTCTCTACGTTGTTAGCACCCCAATCGGCAATCTCGGCGACCTGAGCATTCGGGCAGCCGAAATACTTTGCTCTGTGTATCGCGTCCTTTCTGAGGATACACGGAGAACCCGGGTACTGATTAATCACATAAGTTCGGATGTGCCTCTTGTGTCATTACATGCCCATAATGAGGAACGGCGCATCAGTCGGGTGCTAGAGTGGCTAGAAGCGGGAAAGGACCTGGCCCTTGTATCCGATGCCGGGACACCCCTTATCTCTGATCCCGGGGCTCGGGTTGTATCGGCAGCAATTCGGGCAGGGCATGTGGTAATTCCGATTCCTGGTCCCTCAGCGGTATTAGCTTCACTTGTCGCTTCGGGCCTTACTACTTCAGGATTCAGCTTCTATGGCTTTCCGGAGCGCAAGGGCCGCCGGAGAGGTCGCCTGATGGAAATTATTCGTGATGCTGAACATCCGGTGGTACTCTTCGAATCACCACAGCGCCTAGCGAAACTGCTGAATGAGTTGTCCGAAGTCTGCGGTATTAACCGATCTGCAGCGGTGGCAAGAGAATTGACAAAAGTACATGAGAATATTCGTCGTGGCACACTTGGTGAACTCTATACCTTCTACCGGGACCGTGCTCCGAAGGGGGAGGTGACAATCGTGGTATCTGGTATAGGGAAAGGGGCACCTGGAGATATAGCAGAGGACAAAAGTGAAGAGGCGCGTGCACTTGCCGGTGAATTGGAGGGGATGGGTATGAAAGCATCTGAGGCTGCCAAAGAAGTTGCCAATCGACTCGACCTATCACGGAATGAAGCGTACCGTATTGTGCTAGAAACTAGGAAGACTATAGGAGAAGTATGACCTGGATCGCTCTAGTCGCATTCGTGTCTCTTGCCTCGCCCGTGATCGAGGTTCCAAAAGGAGATTCGATCACGATCGCCCGATTGCAATATGAGGGAGGAGGAGATTGGTATGCGAATCCATCCTCACTCCCTAATCTGCTTGCAGCCATCCGTGAGCGTACGGGTATTCCTGTGGCCCGGCGTGAAGTAAATCTGAGGCCTCTAGACCCAGCCCTCCGTGACTATCCCTACCTCTACTTGACTGGACACGGTGACGTCCGCTTTAGCCCAGCAGAACGTGAGGCACTGAGAAATTACCTATTGGCCGGTGGCTTTCTCCATGTGGATGACAATTATGGTTTGGATGAATCATTCCGGGAGGAGATTGCGGAGATTTTCCCGGATACGGAACTCACTGAAATTCCAGTCGATCACCCAGTCTTTCATGTCTTCTTCGACTTCCCAGAGGGCTTACCCAAAATCCACGAACATGATGGTGAGCGACCTCAGGCATTAGGAATTTTCCATGGTGGGCGACTTGTGGTCTTCTATTCCTACGAATCTGACTTAGGGGATGGATGGGAAGACGAGGATGTGCATGATGATCCGCCTGAAATCAGGGAGCGTGCCTTAAGGATGGGTGTCAATCTTTTCATGTTCGTGCTAGGACAAGCTACCTAGTGAGTCCCTCAGCCCGGTTAGGCGAGAAGGTATTGGGTGTTCGAAGCCATCTTGGTAAAATGGCTGCTGGGGCGATCGGGATATGGTTCATCGTTGGGGTCAGTTTGGTATTTGTGACCGCATGGATACTTGCTGAGTCCAATCTCTGGTCCCAAGGGAGTAGAGTTCCAGCCCTTCTTGATATGCTGGTCTTGATAGGATTTGCTGGTTCTTGGCTGGGTTACTACCTGATCATGCGCTATGTGCTTGCTGATGAGCCACTGGCAGTGGTTATGGAGCGGGCAGCTGGACTCAGCTCAGGTGTCCTGAGGGGCTCTATAGAACTGGGTCGGGAACTACCAGGTGGGGTCTCTCGGTTGCTTGCGAATGAGGCTGCGTCAAGGGTGCTTGGTACGCTAGGGAAATTCAGCTCAGGCGGATTGACTGGAGGCCTGGGAAAACAGATTCAATTTTGGACTCGCCGCGGGTTGAATACTCTGATGGCGCTAACCTTACTCCTAGTCATTCTTGGAGTGGCTAACCCATCAAGGTCATCCCGTGCTTTGGGGTCGTTATCTTCGCCCTTGAAAACCATGCGCGATCCCGTATTGGCTCGGATCGTCGTGACACCGGGGTCAATCGAAGTCCTGAGAGGCTCGGATGTCCAAGTAACCGTGCAAGCCCCGGGGCGTCAGTCGGTTACTCTGGGATGGCAAGCAGCAGGAGATATTCCAAGGAGTGAGCTATTAGACCTGTTAGACGATCGTGCCACCTATGTGTTCCAGGGTGTTGGTGCGACCATCGACTACCAGGTCCACGCCGAAGACGGCGGGGAATCAGAGCCATATCGGATCACTCCGATCGATCCACTATTTATCAGCGAACTGATGGTGAGCGTCACTTATCCTCTCCATACTGGACTTGCTCCGGATGAGTACCGCGGAGATCCTCCTCCTCTTCGTCTCCCAGTAGGGTCTAGCCTCATTTTTGAGGGACAGGCTAGTCGGACGCTCTCAGAGGCAGACCTAAGGGACTCCCTTGGGGTCATCGTCGCTGAACTCACTGTTGATTCTGAAGGTTTCGGTGGGATTTGGCACCCAAGAAGTAGTGGGTTATTCGATTGGTCGATATCGGACAGTCAAGGCAACCCACCAGAGATTCAGCCTGAAAGCATTCATCTGACGTTGGTTCCTGACTCAGCCCCACAGATCACCATTCCACTTCCAGGCCAGGATACAATCCTCTCACTGAATCTTCAGCAACCACTCATTATTGAGGCGAGTGATGACTATGGACTCGATCGCATTGAACTTGTCGCCTATAGGGTGAACGCATTCGGTGAACGGAATGAACCAGTAGCCCAGGGTATCGACTTGGGAGGAACGCGTGCAGCTCTGGCCCGTCCTCTACTGGATCTTACGACGTGGGGTTTGCTGCCTGGTGATACCGTGAGGTATTTCGCGCGTGCCGTCGACAACTCTCCGGCTGAGCAGATCTCTACTACTCGGGAATATGTGCTATTCATGCCGATAGCCTCAGAGTTACAGCGCGCTGCGGAGGAGCAGCTTGAGGCAACGGCTGAACGCCTCGAGGAACTCGCAGCTGAAGCTGCTCGGCAGGCAGAGGAAAACCGGAATTTAGCACGCGAGGCGGCTGCACAACGGGAAATCGAAGAAGGCAGTGCTACCGACGAGCAGGGTCGCCCGGACTTCGAGGAGCGCCAGGATTTACAGCGGGCTCTCGAGGATCAAAGGCAACTTACTGACCAAGTTGACTCTTTGCAGGCAGAGTTGGCAGAACTTGAACGAATCATGGAGGAGGCAGGGCAGTCAGATCCTGAGTTGGCTAGAGATCTGAAAGAACTCCAAGAGTTGTTGGAGCAGCTCAATGATAGTGACCTACAAGAGCGTATGGATGAGCTCGCACAGTCGCTTGAAGAGGATGATTTACAGCGTGCGAATGAGTCACTTGATCAGCTCTCACAGCAGCAGGAGGACTTCCGAGAACGACTCGAAGAATCACTCGAACGGTTCCGGCGTGCAGCGGTAGAGCAGGATTTTAGGGCAACCACACGGGAAGCTGAGGAACTTGCCCGGCAGGAGCGAGCCCTCGCGGATGCTATGAGAGAAGAAGACGACCCCGATCTTCGTCCACGGCAGCAGGCGGAACTGAGGGATCGTGCAGAAGATCTTGATTCGCGGATGGAGCGGCTAAAAGAACGCCTCTTGGAGTTAGATGAGCGAGAGGCCAGCGCCGGCGTGAATCAGGCTCAGCAGTCAATGCAGCAGGCACAGGCTGAGATGGGAGAAGCTCAAGAGAAGGCGACTCAGGGTCGGAATCAGGAGGCAGGGCAGGAAGCTGATCAAGCCGCCGCCGCGATGGAGCAAGCTTCTAAGGAACTTCAAGCGGCATTAGACGATATGGCGCAACAGCAGTCAGAAGCGATGCAGGGCGCTCTAGAACAGACTGCAGACGACGCTCTATCACTAGCTCGTCGCCAAAGTGAGCTGGGAGAAGAAATGCGTGGCGCAAGCCAAGAACAGGTCGCCAGCATGCGTGCAGAGGAGGCTTCTTTGCTGCAAGGGGTGGAGAATATGGCAAGGAGCCTACAGGAGGAGAGTGACGGGGCTTTCAGCGGGAACCCAGCACTTGCGGCCCAGATGGGTCAAGCGATGGAATCGATAGAGAACACAATACAAGCCATGGGAGGACGCAGAGGGTCTATGCCTTCGCCGTATGCCCAGGCAGAGCAGACGGTAGGACAGCTAAATCGGCTGGCTTTGATGGCTATCGCATCAGCCGAACAGATGGGTCAAGCGCAGCAGCAGTCGGGTGAGAACGCGGCGGAGCAGCTTGAGCAACTTGCTCAGGAGCAGGGCGAGGTTATGAATCAGACCGGGCAGCTCATGCCGATGGAGTTAGGGCAGCAAGCTATGGCGCAGCAGATGCAGGAGCTTGCGGCCGGCCAGGAGTCCATCGCATCCGATTTGGGTGATCTTGCGGAGCAACCCGGTTCCGATGATGAGACGCTAGGCGACCTAGAGCAGATGGCACAAGAGGCAGAAGCACTTGCTCAAGCGATGGTTGAGGGTCGACTAACTCCGGAAACAGTCCGTCGTCAGGAGCGGCTCTTCCACCGCCTATTAGATGCCGGACGTTCTTTGGAGAGGGAAGAATTCTCAGAGGAACGAGAATCCGAGGAGCCCGGTGCATTCGAGCGCGGAGAAATCATGCCGCTGACTCCGGATCAGCTTGGGGCACTGCGTTATCAACTCCCAGACTCGGACCAACTCCAACGTCTAAGTCCTGCTGTGCGCCAGCTTGTGATCCAGTATTTCGAACGGCTGAACCGAGGAGGTTCTGAACCAGGAGGTAGGAGGTGAAGAGCCAACGATTTG
>DCAZ01000085.1:0-17479 GCA_002313925.1 Gemmatimonadales bacterium UBA1120 | reverse complement strand
GAGAGTCGCTTACTCAGGGATGCAGCGGCTCTTGAGTCACGCGGTGACTACGAGCGCGCAGAAATGGTACTCCGGAGGCTCTTAGATATCGATCCTAGCTCGACGGGTGGCGTTTTCGCTCTGGAGAGGGTGTTCCGGGCACAAGGCAAGCCTGAGAAGATTTTACCGGTAGTGGATGTATTTCTTGATACCAACTCTTCCGCTTCGGGCGTCCGCTATGTAAAGCTTCGGGTCCTGGCGGATCTTGATTCGCTTGAAGCGCTTGAGGTAGAGGCAGCTCTCTGGTTCGAATCTGATCCGGGAAGCGAAGAGCCATATCGTGAAGTGGCCCGAGTATATGAGGATGTATTCGGTGTGGATCGCGCTATTGAAACACTCAGGATTGGGCGTGAGGCTACAGGTAGGGACGATGCCCTCGCCTTGGAAATGGGAGACCTGCTTGCGGCGACTGGGGCGGTGGACTCAGCAGTAGAAGAATGGGCGACCGCCGTTGGGGAAGATGGGAGTCAAGCGGCCGGTATCGTTAGGCGGATCAAGGAACTTGAAGACGGAAAGGAAAACGCCGGTCACCAACTGGTAGATCACCTTGCTACCTCAGGTGTTGTAGCACGTCAACGTGCCGGAGCTCGTATTGCGCTAGACCTTGGCTTAGAGGATACGGCTCTCGATCTCTCCCGTAGGGTAGCGAGTGATCTCGAGGGCCGGACCCGAGAAATTTTTCTGTCAGAGGTAGCACGGAGAGCTCGTGAGGGAGGTCTTTCCCTAGTAGCGTCCTGGGCATATGAACAACTGGGCCAAGGTGCTTCGACGCCTTCAGAGCGTCGTCAATTTGACCAACGTATTATCGATGTGGCGCTTGCTGCCGGAGATACCACGGCCGCGCTCGAAGCCCAACGAAGGGTAGCTAATTCATTTTCACTTGAATCTATAGACCGTCGCAGGGCGACGGCCCAGGTGATCCGGCTGGAAAGTGCTCGTGCCAATCCATCTCGGCTGACGCAACTCCTCCAAACTTTCCGTGATGAGTTTCCGAATGCGCCGGAGCTGGACGATCTTGCGGCGACCGTTGCCAAAGGCCTGCAGGTAAGAGGTGATCTTGTGGGTGCGGCAGCGGTTCTGGATGGGATTGAAGGTCCTCAGAGCGGACTTGAGAGGGCATACCTTATGCTTGATATGGGTGAGATTGCAGAAGGACGGGGTGCGTTATTGAATGTGATCGAAGGGCTCCAGCCGACGGAAGCTACGGATGTGATCCAGTTCGTAGGTCTTCTAGGAAGACTCTCCGAAGAGGCAGCTGACGTTCTTGCACGAGCGGGAGTCCTCGCTCATCGAGGCATAGTGAACGAAGCCGTGAATATTTTAGTTGATGGAACTGATGAACTGGAGGGCAAGGAACACCCGCCACTGCTCGCTGAGGCGGCCCGGATAGCGGATCGTGGCAAAGCTTTTGAACAAGGTGCTTCTATACGAACCAGATTGATCTCCGAATATCCAGAAGCACCGGAACTAGGCGATGCTGCTTTGGCATTGGCACGCTATCGAGCGCGCACACCCGATGGGATTGAACAAGCAATTGCCATCCTAGAAGAATTGATTACAACCCGGCCTAATGCAGCAGTGGTGCCAGATGCACGGGTAGAATTGGAAAAACTCAAGGGTGGGTGAAATGAGGGGAGGATATCTGGGCTTTTTTCGGAAAATAGGTTGTGACAGAAATGCACGGTCGATGTTAATCCGTTCGTTTAGCACGCTGCTTCTGGTCATGACCCTACTCGGTGGTCTCGGTATCAAATCTGTGCAAGCACAATCCCTTTTGGTCCCGATGGATCGGCAGCAGCAGAATCATCTTCGTGCGTACGGATTGGCCTATTGGACCCTAGAACAAGAGGAGAAAGCAGAATGGCTCCTGAACTATAGGGGTGGCTCCTTTTTACTACCTGACCTTCCTTCGGTCCGGCGTGAAGCCGCATACCGAGGTGTATCGATTACCGAAGTAGATGCCCCCGCCGAAGCCCGAATTCGTGCGACAATCGAAGGGGCTAACATGGAAGCTGTGCCACTCGAACAAGCACCCAAAGTGGCGATTTATACGCCGCCCAACTCGACCCCATGGGATGATGCTGTAACAATGGTGCTGGAGTACGCCGGAATCCCATACGAGACGATTTGGGACTATGAAGTTTTAGAAGGAGGCCTCAGTGAGTACGAGTGGATCCATCTACATCATGAGGATTTCACGGGTCAGTACTCGAAGTTTTACCTCACATACGCCGGTGCCCCTTGGCTTCAGGAAGAAGTGGCTCGGAACCAAGAAGCGGCGAGAGCTGGAGGTTTCGCTGATGTACCGGAACTAAAGAAGCATATTGCCCTGGAGATCCGCACCTATGTCGAGAACGGCGGCTTCCTGTTTGCGATGTGCTCAGCAACCGAGACGCTGGAGTTGGCACTCGCTGCATTGTCGGTTGACATCGCTGCTGCTTATTCGGATGGCACACCTCCCGATGCTAATGCTACGAGCAAACTAGATTGGGTTGCTTCAATGGCTTTCGAGAATGGTGATGTTCAGATCGCTCCTTCCATAAATGCGTTTTCGGACATCGATGCGCATCAGGTGAACACACCCTGGCGGAAGGCGTTGGGTGTGTACACCCTTTTTGATTTTTCGGCAAAATTCGATCCCGTCCCTGCGATGTTGACCCAGAACCATGAGTCCGTACTCCCTGACTTCTATGGGCTGACCACTTCATTTCGGGAGGATCGTCTAAAGTCGAATACTGTTGTACTTGGTCAGGAGGGAGGGTGGGCGAAATATCTACATGGCAACTTTGGTGAAGGGACATGGACATACTTCGGCGGTCATGATCCGGAGGACCCAGAACATCAGATCGGGGATCCACAGACTGACCTGGCACTCTATCCCAACTCACCAGGCTATCGACTAATCCTCAACAACGTTCTTTTCCCGGCGGCGAAGAAGAAGAAGCTTAAGACGTGACCTTGCTTCACGCCGCAGCAGTGGACTGATGGCGTCGGGCAGCAATATACCGGAGGGGTTTCCGGCGCGTTTCTCTGATGAGCGCATTAGTGGGAAAGATGGATTCGAGCTAGATGAGCCAAGAGACCTGACGGCAAATAGTTCACAGAATCCGCTGACACTCTCATCTGCCTCTCAGGCTACGATACGCGCCGAAATCGAAAAGGCGGGCGGGCGTGAAGTTTGCTTCTTGGCTGAAGTAGATGATGTGCGGGTAATTCAGGAACCTCGAGCGGTCGCTCGGGGGAACTTCGGAGCAGTTTTGGTTGCGGCCCGGGATGCAGCGATGGGTGGAGTGATGTTGCATAATCATCCTAGTGGAGCTCTTGAGCCGTCAGATGCGGATATGCGCATAGCGGGACAACTCTACGATCAGGGTGTTGGTACGGTGATCGTTGATAATGCTGCCAAGCATCTGTATGTGGTGGTCGAGCCACCAGAGCCCAAGGAACGAGTCGCTCTTAACCCAGACGAACTAAGTGATATTCTCGCACCAGGCGGCTCTTTGTCAGAATTCTACGAAGCATTTGAAGATCGACCGGGACAGCGAGAAATGCTTGAGATCGTTACGCATCAATTCAACCAAGGCGGTGTGGCGATCATCGAAGCCGGAACGGGGACAGGAAAATCGTTGGCCTATCTACTTCCAGCAGCTTACTGGTCTCGAAATAACAAAGAACGCACGGTCATCTCAACGAACACCATTAATCTCCAGGAGCAACTTACCACTAAAGATCTTCCATTGGTGCGGGCACTTGGTGGTGACGTCGAATGGGCCTTGGTAAAGGGTCGCGGTAACTATGTCTCTATTCGAAGGGCGCTTCTTGCTTCGGACGCGCAACGCTCTCTTTTCGACGACGACCGGTCTGACGAGATGACAGCTCTTCTCTCTTGGTTGAAGACAACCACAGATGGCTCGCTTTCAGACCTTCCATTTACTCCAGAACCAGAGACATGGGAGGAAGTTCGAAGTGATCCGGATATCTGCCTCAGAAGTCGGTGTCCCCATTTCCAGGAGTGTCACTATCAGCGGTCACGAAGACAGGCAGCTTCGGCTGACCTGCTAATAGTGAACCATCACATGCTTTTTACGGACCTCGCTGTTAGGCGAGCAACATTGAACTGGACGGCTTCCGCGGTACTGCCATCATACAACCGTATTGTTCTAGATGAAGCGCATAACATAGAGGACGCGGCGACATCGCATCTCGGTGTTGAGGTGACAAGGCGCGAACTTTATCGAGTACTCTCTCGCTTAGAAAAAAGTGGCAGAGGAGTTCTATCAGCGGTTTATGATCAGATCACAACGGGTTCGGAGCAGGAGAGAGAGTTACAAGAGCGAATTGAGACACGTGTTAGGCCAGCACTTGCCCAGGCCAGATTAGAGGTCGAGGGATTCATAGATACCGTAGAAGAACTTCTTCCTTCGGATAAAAGCACAGTACGCATTGGTTCTTCGGGGGTGGGTGAGCTTGCAGAGAGAGACGAGGTGGGCGAGCAGCTGAGTGCTTCACTTAATGCTCTGACTACCCTAGAGCGTGAGCTTAGTGAGCTAGGGGCTCGTATCGAACTCGACGAGAACATCTCAGATGGCCTCGAGGGGAGACTTCTTGATCTTCGAGCTATTACAAGACGGCTTGCGGCAGCACGACATGGATTGGGCCTCGTATTCACTCCAGGAGAGAAAGCAGGTCGCTATGTTCGATGGCTGGAGCTTCGGGGACGAGGCAGGAGGTCCAACCTAGTCATGGCAGCAGCCCCGATCGATCTAGGCGATCTTCTTGTAGAGTCGCTCTTTTCACGTGTGGAAACGACGATTTTGACATCAGCGACGCTTGCTACAAGGAAGAATTTCAGTTTTCTAAGGAAGCGGATAGGCCTGCATAAGGAACAGCTTGATAGATATAATCTAGATTGTGATGTAAATGATCATATCATATTGTCACCATTTAACTTCCAAGATCAGACAATACTTGCAGTTCCGACTGACCTTCCGGCGGCAGAGGAAGGATCCGGTGAGTTCTACAAAGCTATCGCGGAAGTTACAGAACAGGTGGCTACACTGAGCGATGGTGGCCTATTTGTGCTATTCACTTCATACGCAGCACTTATACAGGTAGGAGAACTACTCAGACTTATCGGAGCAGACTCTAGGTGGCCGCTTTTTATCCAAGGGGAAGACGACAGGCATCGTCTTCTCCAACGTTTTGTAGAGCACGGCCGCGGCATACTGCTTGGTACCGCTTCATTTTGGGAAGGAGTAGACGTTCCGGGTGACCCACTGCGTGGGCTCATAATTCAAAAACTGCCTTTTAAAGTTCCGACCGAACCGGTCACAGCAGCCCGTATGGAGGCGATCCAGCGAGCGGGACAAGACGGGTTCCAAGAATATATGTTGCCGCATGCAGCGCTTCGCTTGAAGCAGGGCTTTGGCAGGTTGATTCGTTCAAAATCTGATCGGGGTGCGGTGGTCCTCTTGGACGACAGACTTGTGACCAAGCAATACGGTCATTACCTACGTAATTCGCTGCCTGGACCGACTTTGGTTAAGGGTGCTTGGTCTGACGTACAACGAAGGCTGAAGGCATTTTACAGCCAAGTGTGAGCACACATAGAAGTTTGATGGTTACGCTAGCGAGGACGAATGCCCTAAGCGTTTTTCGTATATAGCTTTGAGCAGTTTATTCGAATCTCTAAATCAGGATGAGCGAAATTAAAATGACTGAAACAACTCCTACCAAGCTTGTGTGTGTAGGTCGCAACTATGCGAAACATGCTGCTGAACTCGGGGGTGTTGTTCCTGACGAGCCTCTGATCTTCTTCAAACCGCCATCTTCGCTTATCCGGACCGGTGAGCCAATCGTCATCCCAGATGGTGTTGGCCGGGTCGATTTCGAGGGTGAGATCGCAGTTGTTATAGGGAAGGCTGCTAAGAATGTTAGAGCTGAGGATGCTTGGGATGTGGTACAGGGCATAGCTCCTCTCAACGATGTGACCGCGAGAGACCTACAGAGAATCGATGATCAATGGGGTCGCGCAAAGGGTTTTGACACATTCTGCCCAGTAGGAGAGATGGTACATGTAAGCGAAGTGGACCTGAATAATCTCTCAGTCATCACTCGAGTAAACGGTGAGCTACGCCAACAGGGGCACGTGCAAGACCTTGTCTTCTCAATTCCCACCCTTATCGAATATATCTCGGGAATAATGACACTAGAGGCCGGAGATCTCATCGCGACTGGGACTCCAGAGGGGGTGGGTCCACTTTCGGTCGGCGATACTGTAGAAGTGGAAGTGGGTGGTGTTGGTACGGTGTCAAACATGGTGGTCGCGGATAACTAAGTGCATACCAATCGACGTTTCTCCGCTCTCCCTGACTTTCCTCTCGCCGATATGGTGAGAGTCCAACGGCATCTTGAAAGCAGGGGCGTTGATGTCATCAATCTTGGTGCAGGTGACGCCGATCTTGATCCACCACCGGCTGTGGTCGATAGGATGTGTCAGGCTGTGGGTGAAACAGCTTACTCTCGCTACCCATTTCAGGCTGGTCTCCCATCTCTCCGTGAGGCCATAGCAGTGTGGATGAAGGACCGGTTCGGAGTGACAGTGGATCCTTGGAAGGAAGTGCTCCCGCTCATCGGGTCAAAAGAAGGGATCGCCCATCTTCCCTTCGGACTGCTTAACGATGGGGACGCTGCAGTCATTCCTGACCCAGGCTATCAGGCCTACGTCGGTAGTGTGATGCTTTCAGGAGGTGAGCCTCTACTGATACCCCTCCGTGCTGAGAATAATTTCTTGATTCCATTAACGGATATATCGGGTGAGATCGCTAACCGAGTCCGCATCCTATACCTCAATTACCCCAATAACCCGACGACTGCAGTTGCACCTGACAGCTATTTTGAGGAGGTGATTGCATACTGTAAGCATCACGGGGTGGTTCTTGCTCATGACCATGCTTATTCGGAGATAGCTTTCGACGGGTATCGTCCTCGGAGTGTACTTGAGTTTAAGGGGGCAAGGGACGTAGCGATTGAGTATCACTCATTCTCAAAGACTTATAACATGACCGGATGGCGCCTTGGTTGGGCAGTTGGAAATCCTGATCTCATCTCGATCCTCTCGAAGGTCAAATCATTTCTTGATACCGGACAGTTCTTAGCAGTTCAAGCAGCTGGGACGGCAGCGCTTGCTTGCTGGAAACAGTGGGTTCCTGGAAACGTCGCAACGTTTCAGAAACGACGTGACATAGCAGTGCAGGAGCTTCAGAATGTGGGGTTCGACATATCGCCTCCGCATGCCACCATGTATCTATGGGTGCCTGTTCCCACACGGGAGTCGTCGGAGGATTTTGCAGCACGTGCACTTGAAACTGAGGGAGTCGTCGTTCTTCCAGGGAGTGCCCTTGGCAGAGGAGGGGAGGGATTTTTCCGTATAGCATTGACCAGAACTGAGGCTCGTTTGGCGGAAGCAGCCCAAAGACTGGGACGCTTGTTATGATAGGTGGTCGTGGGTTCCAAGGAATGATCTGGAACCGGGTCGACATCCAGGACTAGTAATATTCATGGATCAGCGAATGCAGAGGGGAGATCCCAACAGAGTGGAACATCCCAGCCGCACCAGGTCCGGATTCAGCTCAAGCCGGGTATGGTGGGTTTGCTTTGCAGCTTCCGTAGCGATTCACTTTTTGGCAGTAGCCATTTACCCCTTCTTTGGAAATACCGTCAACATTGACGCGATTTCTTTTAGTTTCCCTACTGTTTCGGGTCGCACTGAAGGGATCCAAGTACTACGCCTAGTTGAAGTGGCTGACCCGATTGCTTCAGAACGTCCGGATGACCCAGAAGAGATTGAGGACGTTGATGACCCAGAACCTCCTATGACCCCGGTTCCTATAGAAGGAACTCCGGATCCAGAGTTGATCCCACCACCCCCATCTGGAGCAGAACTTCTGCGACCTAACCTAAGCAACCCGATACTTTGGGAGGCACTAAGTTCTGGTGTCTTGGATATAACGTTAAAACAGAGAGAACAATTGCTGATTGCGAGCGCTCTTGCTCGATGGAATGATTCCGCCGCGACTTCACTTGCAGCTGAAGCAGCAGCTATGGATTGGACATTCACCGATGACGAGGGAAAACGTTGGGGAGTGTCCCCTGGTAAGATCCATCTGGGAGATATCACACTTCCTCTACCATTCGGTTTTGGGACTGTAGTTGGCAAGCGAGAAGAGGTAAATGATCGACTCTGGCAGTGGGATGAGATTTATCGACAGGGGGTGAGAGCAGAGGTGAATGAGTCCTGGCGAGATAGGGCGGAAGCGATTCGCCGGCGTCGAGACAGGGAACGAACTGCAGTACAGCCTGACACGTCGCGCGTTCCTCGTTAGCCGAGTTTCGTATATCAGAACGATCAGATGGTACCGTATGTAAGGTAGGGCCCCCATCTTACGAGCTTTAATTGCACCGGCACCGGAGCTGCAGTGTCCCAAGAGCTAGCACCACGTCTAAACCCTAGCGCCATTGAGCCTGCCCGATATCAGAAGTGGCAGGAAGGGGGCTATTTCCATGTTCCAGCGGAATACGTCCTAAAAGAAGGGCTGTCTCCTTATGTGATCGTGATTCCGCCACCCAACGTTACGGCTGCGCTACATATGGGGCATGGCCTCAACAGTACGATCCAGGACGTGCTAATTCGGTGGAGAAGGATGCAGGGTCGCGCATCTCTTTGGGTGCCCGGAACTGATCACGCAGGGATCGCGACCCAGAATGTGGTTGAGCGCCGTTTGGCCACCGCCGGTTCAACCAAAGAGGACTTAGGTAGAGAGGGCTTTGTTGAAGCTATCTGGGATTTTGTGGATAAAACCGGTAGCCAGATCATCAATCAACTAAAATCTATCGGTGCATCCTGTGATTGGGAGCGAACTCGGTTTACGCTCGATGAAAACCTGAGTCGTGCTGTGCGTGAAGTGTTCGTTCATCTCTATGAACGGGATCTTATCTATCGGGGTGAGTACATCATTAATTGGTGTCCCAGGTGCCATACCGCGCTCTCGAACGAGGAAGCAGAGGGACACGATAGCGAAGGCAAGCTATGGCATATCCGTTATCCGCTGGATGATTCCGCAGCCGAGGCCGCTCAAGCTTCTGTAGATGCAGGGGCTGATACTGTTGGACGTTTGGATGACGGTCGCTGGTACTTGACGGTTTCGACTACACGGCCAGAAACGATGCTTGGGGATACTGGAGTGGCTGTCCATCCAGAGGATGATCGGTATGTCCCATTAATCGGCTCCAGTATCGAGCTTCCTTTCGCTGGTCGTAGGATACCTGTTGTAGCTGATGAACATGTGGATCCGGAATTTGGATCCGGTCTTGTAAAAGTCACTCCGGCACACGACCCGAATGATTTTGAAATAGCAAGCCGTACGGGTCTGGATATCCTCGACGTGATGACTGATGACGCAAAGATGAATGAGAGCGTGCCAAGCGAGTTCCAAGGCATGGATCGCTTCGATGCGCGTGATGCTGTGCTAGATGGTTTGTCAAAGCTCGGGCTTCTGGCTGGAGAGGAAGAGCATACGCATGCAGTTCCACACTGCTACAGGTGCGACACCGTTGTCGAACCTCGCCTGTCTCTTCAATGGTTTGTGAAGATGAAGCCTTTGGCTGAGCCTGCGCTCCAGGCATCACGTGAAGGGACAGTCACGTTCACCCCGGGTCACTGGAAGGGGGTCTATGAGCACTGGATGGAGAATATCCGGGACTGGTGTATTTCTCGACAACTTTGGTGGGGGCATAGAATTCCAGTCTGGTACTGTGCATGTGGGGAGCAGATCGTGGCCCGTGAGGATCCAACCGAATGTTCGGCCTGTGGTTCAAATGAGCTTGAGCAGGACCCCGACGTGCTTGACACGTGGTTTAGCTCACAATTATGGCCATTCTCAGTATTTGGGTGGCCAGAAAAGACTCCTGATGTAGAGGCTTTCTACCCTGGTAACACGATGGTCACGGCGCCGGAGATTCTTTTCTTTTGGGTGGCTCGCATGATCATGATGGGGTACGAGTTTTTTGGGGAGCCACCGTTCAAAGAGGTGTATCTTCACGGGACTGTTCGAGACATGCAGGGCCGCAAGATGTCCAAGTCACTGGGTAACGGTATTGATCCGCTTGAGGTAGTAAACGCCTACGGTGCAGACGCGATGAGATTCACAATCATCAGCCAGGCAGCGGTGGGGACTGACATCAATCTCGACCACGAGGATGTTGAAGCAACATTCTCTAATGGACGAAATTTTTCCAATAAAATATGGAATGCAGGGCGCTTTGCCCTTTTGAGTCTAGGTGACGCTCCTGTGCGCCCGTTGAATGAGGTTGTATCTGATCTTGCGCTTGAAGACCGATGGATTCTGGCACGATTGGGTCATGCCACACGGACCGCTACGCGAAACCTCGAGCGGTACCGTCTTCACGAGGTAGCGGACGGACTCTACCACTTCTTCTGGGGTGAGCTTTGCGATTGGTACCTGGAATTGGTTAAGGACCGGCTTACTCTGGACACTGATGCCAAGTCACGGGAAGCGGCTCGCTCTACACTTGTGGCGGTGCTAGATGAAGCGCTTCGACTTCTTCATCCAATTGTTCCCTTCGTAACAGCCGAGCTATGGTCACTCCTGCCCTGGCCAGAGGGTTCCAGCCGCCCTGAGGATCTCATCATAGCCCCGTGGCCAGATGCCGGATCTTCCCGTGAAGATCCGATGGCTGAAGATGAAATGGAAGCGCTTCGTGAACTCATTATCGAAGTCCGCCGGCTCAGAAAAGAATATTCTATTCCGGAAGGGAAGCGGATTGGTATCCATATCTGGGGGGGTGGGGTAGACCTAACAAATACGGTAATGTCGCAGTTATCAGCCCTAGAGCGGTTAGCTAGAATTGACCGAGTGGTGCCGGAGCCAGGAGCTGGAGTAGGTGCTAATGCAGTGCTAACCCAGGGTGGTGAACTCTTTATTCCCCTTGAAGGGATTATTGATCTTGATCATGAGCGGACACGCCTCCGAGAGGAGATTGAGAAGCTTAGGGCTCAAATAGTGATTACTGCTAAGAAACTTGAGAATCAAAACTTTGTTGCCAAGGCACCAGAGGAAGTGGTCTCCAAGGAAAAACACAAGCTTTCAAGCTTCAAAGAACGTGCCGCTAAACTCGAGGAAAAATTAGACGCGCTTGAGGTTGGAAGATCCTGAGTACTTCGAGGACAATTCCCCGTCAGCTGCTCGTTCAATCTGCCGGTGCAGTGTCTGCAGCACTCGGGATTACGCTTGCTAGTTCCTGCGCACAGCAAGGTGCACCTCCCGGTGGCCCTGAAGATCTGAGGCCTCCCATCGTCGTTCGGACTGTTCCGGATACGTTTGAGTTGCTAGGGACACTGGATGGATTGATTCGGTTTGAGTTTGATGAGCGAATCAGTGAGCGTTCCAGCAGTGGGACACTCGATAATGCAGTCATCATCTCTCCAAGGAGTGGTGAACTAGTAGTCGGGCATGATTCGAGAAGCTTGACCATAGAATTGGTGGATGGCTTCCGACCTGGTCTGGTATATCGTGTGACACTCCTGCCTGTTGTGCGCGATCTATTCGGTAATCAGATGAGAGATCCCTTCGAGCTAGTATTCTCGACGGGGGGCGAAACGATTCCGACCACGCTTGCTGGAATTGCTTGGGATCGCATTACTGGCTCGGGAGTGAATGACTACAAAGTCTGGGCAACTTCATTAGATGATGATTCTATCGTCCACGTTGCTGTAACGGACAACCAAGGTGTCTACGCATTCAGATACATTCCTGGTGCCAGCTACGAAATCACAGCGTTCGACGATCGCAACGCAGACGCCGTACTCGATATGATGGAGATACAGGGGAGTAGACGTCTTTCGATAGAGAATGGGGATACCGTTTTCCTTAACTTTCCTGTTCTTCAACCAGATACCACACCAGCGACTCTCGTTAGCGCTTCAGCGCTGGACTCGGTCACTCTCCTATTAGAGTTCGACGACTATCTGGATCCCGCACTAGTACTCGAGACGATCGGCCTGACCGTGACGAGTGAGGATAGTACGGTTGTCGTCGTGGATAGCATTCTTCATGAACACGATTACCTCGCGTACGTTGCTATGGTCATGGATTCGCTGGTGGTCCTAGACTCCCTGGATGCTGTTTCGCAGGCAGCCGCTATGGCTGCAGCAATTGCTGCAGAATCAGATAGTATCATAGCTGATAGTATTGCCAGTGATGTTGGGGTATCTCAGGATGATCCGGAAATTTTGGAGGACATTGAACCAGTTCGCAGGAGAGGGCCACCTGATCTGGAAGGTCGTTCTGCCTCACTTTCTTCTCGAGGAGTAGGCCCGAACAGCGTGGGTGGCAGACAGGGAAGCGGCCCGGATGGAGAGCAGCTCCCCGCGAAGCGCATAATCCTATTGTTGGGCAATTCTGTCTTACCGGACATCACGTATAATGTGGTCATAAACGACCTGGAAAATCTCTATGCGGTACCCCTAGGAGGTGGGGAAACCTCCTTCTTTGTAGCGCCTGCTGGCATTGCTGATACTGCGGACGTATCGGATTCCATTCTGGTACCGGATACGGGAGTAGTGGATACAGTCGCGGCAGAGGTTGGTACCCGATGAGTGACCCGAGGCGTGAAATCCCCTCGGTTGATGCTCTTCTTGCTTCACCCGAATTCGAACCAATTCTGAAGGGATTTCCTCGGCAACTTGTGGTGAAGGTGACACGGATAGTGATTCAGGAGATCAGGAACAGGTTGCTTGCAGGAGATAAGGAGATAGAGCCTGATGGACTCTCTTACTACGCTCGAACGGTGGTGATTCGCTTAGAACAAGAAACGATGCCCTCCCTGCGTAGAGTGATTAACGCAACCGGGGTAGTGCTCCATACGAATCTTGGACGAGCCCCGTTGGCAGAGGTTGCTGTTGACGCAATGGCTGCTGCTGCTCGGGGCTATTCGAATCTCGAATATGATGTCGAAGCGGGTAGAAGGGGTTCTCGGTACGACCATTGTGTGAAGCTTCTGCGTGAATTGACGGGTGCGGAAGACGCCATCGTAGTTAACAATAACGCTGCTGCTCTCGTTCTAGTGCTTAATACGACAGCGAGAGGAAAGGGAGTTGCTGTTTCCCGAGGTGAACTCGTCGAGATTGGCGGGGGTTTTAGAATTCCTGAGATACTAGAGCGTGCAGGTGCGTCTTTAGTTGAGGTGGGTAGCACCAACCGGACGCGTCTATCGGATTATCAGAACTCGATCAAGAAGGATAAGGTTGCAGCGATCTTGAAGGTTCACCGGTCCAATTTCAGGATCACTGGATTCACGGAAGACACAACACTCGCTTCGCTTGCTGATCTGGCGAACGAGGAAGGGATCCCATTACTCCACGACCTTGGTTCAGGGTTATTTATTACTTCCGATGCACTAGCCCTCCCAGCTGAACCTCTGGCTGCTGATTCACTCAGTGCGGGTGCAGATCTTGTTGCTGTTTCGGGAGACAAACTACTAGGTGGGCCCCAGGCTGGGATCATTCTAGGTAACTCAGAGTTGATCAATGCACTGCGTCAAAACCCCCTTTGTCGTGCGTTACGTGTGGATAAGGTTACGCTTGCAGGTCTCGAGGCAACGCTTCAACTCTATCGAGACCCCGGACAAGCCCTTGAGGCAATTCCAACCCTGCGAATGCTGGGCAATACCCCGGAAAATCTCAGTAAACGATGCGAGGAACTCGCCGCTGAACTAGCAGGACTAGGTATCGGAAGCAGTATCGTGGAGTCAGAGGGCAGAGTAGGGGGTGGAACATATCCCGGTGTGAAGCTCCCGGGTTTCGCCCTTGCCCTAGATGGTCCACATGGTGCAGAAGTTTTGGCGATGCACCTACGTAACGGTGATCCTCCGGTAATTGCACGGATCGTGGATAAGCGAGTCTTCATTGATTTGCGCACAGTGCTTCCAGGGCAGGAGACCGATTTAGTCAGGCGGGTCAGGGAGGCCAGTAATGAAGGATTCAGTTCTAAGGACTGAGCTTGGTCTGGGTGCGTATTGTGATACCTATATGCCTACCAGACTGATTGTCGTTTAGGGGGCAGGCTGGTCCTGCAAGGTATCCGACGTTGACCTGATTTTTCAGCGCGGGTAGCTTTGGACATCCCCCTGTGTCCTAGGCTGGAAACGTCCAATGGCCAGGAGGGTATTGTTTTTGAGCCGGTACTTTGACCGGCTCTGACAGGCACATCACCTCGGGAGGTAACTGGCGTCATGATGACCTTGACGGCGACAGCAACAGAAAAAGTTCAAGACTTCATTCAAGAGCATGGTGTTGAGAGTGAAGCGGGATTGAGAGTCGCAGTTTTACCAGGTGGGTGCTCCGGATTCCAGTACGGCCTCAACGTTGAGGACGAACCAGAAGCGGATGATGAGATCCTTGATATCCGAGGTGTGAAAATTTTCATTGATCCATTCAGTGCACAGTATCTTGACGGTGTCGAGATCGATTATGTGACGAGCGTTATGGGCCAGGGCTTCACATTCAGTAACCCGAACGCATCGGGCGGATGCGGATGTGGGAGTTCGTTCACAGCTTGACGGCTGTTCGCTGCGGTCGAGCCTGAGACCGTGAAGATCCGGACCTTCACTGGTGGGGGGTTCGGCGAGAACACCTACCTAGTTATTTGCGGAAATTCATCTGCAGCAGTCGTAATTGATCCGGGAGCCGCTGCTGCCGAGGTGGTTCCCCAGATACAAGACGAAGGGCTTGATCTACACGCCATTCTTTTAACGCACGCTCACCTCGACCATATAGAGGGTGTTTCGGAGATACGTGCGATATCACCTGATGTGCCAATTTGGTTGCACGCAGATGATCAGAAGCTCTATGAGGTGGCTCCCTTTCAGGCTCAGATGTTTGGCATGACGGCGACCCCCCAACCGCCCCCTACAAATGAACTTGTAGCCGGACAGCGATACGAATTCGACTCGTGTGCGCTGGATGTGCGCTTCACGCCAGGCCATTCACCGGGTCACGTGATCTTTGTTGCCCCGGATGAGAGCTTTGCTTTAGTAGGGGATGTGGTGTTTTCAGGATCGATCGGTCGGACCGATCTTCCCGGTGGCAACATGGGTACACTCATGGAGTCTATCCGAGAGCAGGTACTGACGCTCCCCGATGAGACAGAACTCTTCACGGGGCATGGACCACCGACCACTGTGGGGCAGGAGCGTCGAACCAATCCGTTCTTAACCCAACATTATGGTGGGGGACACCTTTGAAAAAAGGGGTAGAGGCAGGCTCTCCTTTGATAGCTGCTGCGTTTGCTTCGGGTGGCGGGACGAATGTTCAAGCACTGCTCGATTACCAAGACAAGTTGTGTCCTTGGAGATTGTCACTTGTCGTCACGGACCGCGAGAATGCTGGAGTTCTTGAGCGAGCCGATGTGGCAGGGATCAGTACAGCCGTTATTCCTGTTCAGGCGCGAGCCTCCTCAGATGTCGCCCAAGACGTACTCTCAGTGTTAGAAGCTCACAGGGTAGAGGTCATCTTTCTTGCTGGCTATCTTCGGCTCATTCCGAGTGAGGTTGTTCACCGATATAGGCGTAGGATTCTCAATATTCATCCAGCACTGCTGCCCTCGTTTGGTGGTAAGGGCATGTATGGGATGAGGGTGCATCAAGCGGTAGTCGATGCCGGTGAGTCAATGACTGGCGCTACCGTCCACTATGTCGATGAGGAATATGACCGGGGTACAATCATAGGACAGTGGAAGGTACCAGTAGAACCTGACGACTCTGCTGAAGTTGTGGCTGCCCGCGTTTTGAAGATCGAACACCGTTTATACCCTCTTGCTGCGGAGCAGGTGTGCTCTGCTCTTATCGAGGGCCGAGATCCTGTGCCACTCGACCTGCCTGAACTATCGAGTACTGAAATCACCGATCTAGAACACACAGAATAGGAGTAAGGATGAAGCGGGCGCTTCTCAGCGTATCCGATAAGACAGGAATCCTGGAACTCGCTACCGCACTTAAGGATCGCGGTTGGGAGATTCTATCCACGGGCGGGACAGCCCGCACACTCCGTGAAGGTGGCATTGAAGTGACCAGCGTATCTGAGGTCACAAAACATCCAGAGATGATGGACGGACGTGTGAAAACTCTTCATCCAGCGATACATGCTGGGATTCTTGCTCGAAGGGATAATGAAGAGGATATGAAGGCCCTCACGGAACACGGTTATGGGCCGATCGATTTGGTTGCTGTGAACCTTTATCCGTTTCGGGAGACCATAGCAGCTGATGATGTGACGATGTCTCAGGCGATGGATAAGGTCGACATAGGTGGTCCTACCATGATCAGGGCCGCCGCCAAATCACACACACAAGTCTGGGTCATTGTCGACCCAAACGATTACGACAAGGTCATCGCAGCGATCGACGGGGGTGAAGACTCGGAGTTGAGACGCCACCTTGCCGCGAAAGTTTTCAGCCACATCAGTGCCTATGATGAATCTGTAGCGGGATACCTCACTGGTAGTGTGGAATCTCAATCACTACCGGATAAGCTGGATATGTCCCTGCAGCGAATCCAGACACTCAGGTATGGAGAAAACCCGGATCAGCAGGCAGCCTTTTACGGTCATGAAGACCCAGTGGGACTTTCTGCACTCAGGCAACTTCATGGTAAGGAACTTTCATATAACAACCTGCTGGACTTAGACGGAGCCCTACTTGCGCTGTCCCCATTCGCGAACACCAAAGGAGCTGCGGTTTGCATCATCAAGCACACAACGCCATGCGGCCTCGGGGTCAGCGATACGCTTTCAGGTGCTTACGAAAAAGCACTGGCCTCTGATCCGATGAGCGCGTTTGGGTCTGCAATTGCTGTGAATCAAGAGGTTGATGCGGAAACAGCAAGACTGATGTCCGCTCTCTTTATTGAATGTCTCGTAGCTCCAAGTTTCGCGGATGAGGCCATGACGGTTCTGAGCCAGAAGAAGAATATTCGACTACTCATCTTCCCTGGTACATCCGAGGGGGAAGGGGTAGCCGACTTCATCGTGTCCCATGGTCTTATCCCTGAAGCTCGGTCGGTGAGGTCAGTGTATGGGGGCTTGCTCGCACAAACACCTTCTGAGCCACCGTCTTATGGGTTAATTGATACATCATGGAAAGTCGTAACTCAACGTCACCCCACCGAAGTTGAGATGGATGATTTGAGATTCGCTTGGGCGGCGATTTTCTCGGTGAAATCAAACGCGATCTTGATTGCCCGTGATGGCGGAGTTCTGGGGATCGGAGCGGGTCAGATGAGTCGAGTTGACTCTTCTAAGATCGCTGTACGCAAAGCTGCTGAAGCCGGTTTTGATATAACCGGTTCCGTCCTTGCATCTGATGCG
>DCAZ01000022.1:12310-23422 GCA_002313925.1 Gemmatimonadales bacterium UBA1120 | reverse complement strand
GTTTTCTCTGACGGCACCCCGCCTTCGACCGGCTCTTGCTGTGTGAAATCAGTGATCGGGACTGCGGAAAACCAGGATTCCTCCAAGATACGACCATCAAGATCGAGATCAACTTCGAGAGGCAGCGCCTGTAGGGTGACTCCAGGTGATTCCTGTGCAGCAGATGGATTAGCCAGGGAGAATCCACTGAGATGGCTCACCAACAGTATGAGAACACGCAAATGTGCGGTCCTCTTCATCTGATCCTCCCTAGTTGTGTAATGCCGACTCTAACCAAAGAATTCGAGGGGCCACTAACGAGACACCCAGATGGCGGTTGTTGTTGTGAGTTTCTCGCACTTGGTATCTAGTAACACCATACATTACCAACTATGACTGATATATCATCAACGAGGATGTCTCCGATTGGTAGGGTACCAGAAGAACTTGATGGATTAGCCAGTGAACTGGAAATACACTTCTCACAGGATTTCACATCGCGTTGGAGTGATCTGAAATTCGAAGAATTGGCCTTGAGGGCCTTTAATGCCCAGTTCCAATACAATCCTGTATATCGCCGCTTCTGTGAAGGCAAGAACGCCGTGCCTACTGCGGTTAAGAGTTGGCGGCATGTACCGATGGTCCCAACCACGGCGTTTAGACATCTCGATTTAGTAACGGGTGATCATTCCTCTGTAAAAATGGTCTTCCGAACAAGCGGAACTACCAGCACGACTCTCGCCCCGGGAAGACACTTAGTATCACGGCCTTCGCTTTACCATGCTTCACTCCTATCAAACTTTCGCGAACATCTTCTGCCGGATGTTGAGAAAATCAAATTTGTATCCCTGATTCCGTCCCCGGTGGATCTGCCCCACTCGTCTCTTTCGCACATGGTCGGCGTAGCGGCTGACACAATGTCTTCAGAAACTCACTGGCTTGTTAACGGAAAGGGTGTGCTAAACAGTATAGGACTCAGAAACGTGTTAAATGACGCAGCGCTAGAGGGCGAGAACATACTACTACTTGGAACCGCATTTGCTTTTGTTCACTGGCTAGACGAGTTGGCAGGTAAGGAGCTACGACGCCTCCCACCAGAGAGCCGGATTATGGAGACTGGAGGATTCAAGGCTCAGACCCGTGATGTCACGAAAGAGCAGCTATACAAGTCTCTTTCCACGACCGTAGGTCTCGAGCTTAATCGAATCGTGAATGAGTATGGTATGACGGAATTACTCTCACAACTTTATGAATCGAACCTGACTCAACCAAATGCAATACAAGCAGGTCATACTTTGCCGCCATGGCTTAGGGTACGTGCACTCAACCCGATGACCCTTGAGCCGGTCGCAGAAAATGAAACGGGGTTACTAGCGTTCTTTGACCTAGCAAACCTTGGTTCGGTTTGCCACGTGCTTACCGAGGATGTTGGGCGGGTGATAGGTGGAAAAGTTCATCTTGAGGGTCGTTTTCCTAATGCGGAGCCACGAGGTTGCTCTAGGACCATGGATGAGCTGATGGCCTCTAGTAGGGTCACTCGCCGGTGACCCGAGACATCTTCGATGCTTGGGCCATCCCAGGTTCCGTCGAGGTTCCGGGAGCAACCTCTGTTGCTCTAGGACCAGAGTTCTCTATGCGTAGCCTCTCTATCGAGTCCCGGTGGCTAAATGGATTGGCCGATATCTTAATCGAGGGCAGCAGCAGATTGAGAAAGCGAAAGGCTGCTGATCTCGCTCAGATACTCGGAATCGCAGGGAGTCGATTCTTGAAGGAGGGTGACCCCCTCAGAACGAAGGCGTTGGAACTGCTTCCCAGGGCCTCTGGTCTGTCAGCTCCAATGGCTCGTGCTGTTTTGGATGGTATGGCTGTAGATTGGGTTGAGGATCGGCTCTGTCAGCTTCTGAGCAACGAATTTGGCACTTCAGATGCATTGGATGGTTTCGTTAAGCAGAACGGATGTCAGACAATGGCAATTGGCGCTGACCTCTGTGTCCAGATTGTATCGGGTAGCGTACCTGGAGTCGGAGTGACGGCGTTGATTCGCAGCTTGTTAACCAAGGCGCCGACCTTACTAAAGCCAGGCCGAGGAGATGTGGTACTTCCCCTACTCTTTATGCAGGCACTAGCAGTTATAGATCAGGATTTGGCTGAAAATGTTGCCGTCCTTTATTGGCCGGGCGGCAGTTCAGATTTAGAAAGGGGAGTCCTCGACCGAGCCAGTATTGTAACCACTTATGGTGGGGACGAGTCGGTGGAGAGTATTCGAGCATTGACTCCGGTGACCAAACGCTTTGTAGCCTACCATCACCGCATTAGCGTGGGGGTTGTCGGGAGCCAGGCACTTACCTCAGGGTTAGTCGAACAGACTGCTCGGGATATTGCTCGTGCCGTGGCGGTTTTTGACCAGCGGGGCTGCGTGTCTCCACGATCTATTTATGTCGAGTCCGGTGGAGATATTACACCGGAGGCCTTTGCTGGATACCTGGCATCGGCCCTTGAAGCTATAGAAAATGATCTTCCAGGTGGTGATCTGGAACTAGAGGAAGCGGCAGCGCTGCATCAGGTTCGTGGTGCTGCGGAATTGCTTGCAGCAGCAGGTTCGCCAGTAGGTATCTATCATGGTGGCAGGGCTTTCTGGACAGTGATTTTCGATCCGGATTCGGAGCTAAGATGCAATCACGTTGGCCGAGTTGTACGTGTGGAGCCGATTGGGAACCTATGTGACTTGATCAACAGGTTGAGCCCTGACAAGGGGCACCTTCAGAGTGTGGGTGTGGCGGGTGTGGGTGTGGATTTAGAGGAATTCGCTGAAGAACTGGGACGTATCGGAGTATCACGTATCGCAAAGTTCTCGGAATTACCTTTCCCTCCTCCGTCATGGCACCATGATGGAGGCAGTCCCCTCCGAGACTTAGTCCACTGGGTTGATCTGGAAGAAGTAGGCGACTGACGACCCTATGTTTTTTTGGGCTCAGCCTTCTTCAATTTCCGGTTCCGCGCGCCACACGACCATCTGGCGGCCACCTCTTGGATTTTCTTCCATTCTCACAGTTAGGGACTCACCCTCTTTGATCCCCAGGTGTTCCCTCATGTCCTGGGGAATCGTAACCCGCCCCCCGACGCCTACTGTGACATCAGTATAGTAAAGGGTACGATAGATGGCCATGCAGCTCCTCCTGTATGTACAAAACCCCGATAAGCTAAGTAAAGTATAAGGTATTTTGTATGCATCTTGGGAGGGTCTCTCTCATTAGTTGTCCAGCCTGCAAGGCGATCGCTGGCTATCTAACCAGGACTCTATCGAACTTGAATTCTAGCTCCATATCAGTACTCGACTAGCTTAGGTCATCCTTAGATGGCGCGAATTTGTGATTGATACACGATACGCAATCCGGCTCAGTGGTGTTACGAAACGTTTTGGCAACCATGCTGCGGTTTCCGAACTGAACTTCGATGTACCCCGGGGTGCCATATGCGGACTTATTGGGCCGAATGGATCAGGAAAGACCACCTGCATACGCATGATCATGGGAATTCTGCATCCGGATGCGGGATCAGTCAGTTTGCTCGGGGCTACTCCTGATGACGTGCGTCGCAAGAGAGTAGGGTATTTACCAGAAGAGCGCGGCGTCTACAGAAAAATGACATGTACTGAGTTCTTGACTTTTTTGGCAGAAATCCGGGGGGTATCTCGCACCGAAGGTTGGAAACGCTCAAATGATTGGCTTGAACGATTGGGACTTGGTGAATGGGCTGATAGAAGGATCGAGGCTCTTTCGAAAGGGATGCAGCAAAAAGTCCAGTTTATCGGGACAGTTATTCATGAACCTGAGCTATTAATTCTAGATGAACCCTTCAGCGGTCTTGATCCGCTCAATCAGGACGTGCTCGAAGAGATTATTCGAGATTTTCATTCCAAAGGAACCACGATTCTGTTGTCGACACATCTCATGGACCAAGCGGAGCGGCTTTGTGAGCGAGTCTGTCTAATATCCAATGCACGAAAGGTACTCGATGCTGATCTAAAAGAATTAAAGGCGAAAGAGCGAACCGGCGTCGTAGTAGTGAGGTTTGAAGGCTCCAATCAATGGCTAGAGGGTCCGGAGATAGATTACATCCATGAATCGAACGGTGAGTTACACCTGATTCTGAAGGATGGCGCTGATCACCAGAGCATTCTCAAGCGCGGCCTAGAATACGGCGCAAAGATATACCGCTTCGATCTTGTAGAGCCGCGGTTACACGAGATTTTTGTTCGTCATGCCGGGACAGGGTCAGTTGGTGATGCGGGGATGCCCAAGAATGTTACTCTGGAACTTCAATAATGTCGGTTAATGTTTGGGCAGTCATCCGGCGTGAATACCTGCAGAGGGTGCGTTCGAAGTGGTTCGTCATTTCAACGCTAGGTAGCCCTTTGCTTATTCTTCTCCTCATGGTTGTTCCAGCGTACTTCCTGGTGCGTGGAGGACAGGCCGAACAGAAGATTGCGATTGTTGATGGTAGTAATGTGTTATACGAACGGATTGCGCCCTACCTGGTAAACGAAGGACTTGAGGTTGAGGAGGAGCGATGGTATCCGGATGTGGTGACCAGTCTCCGTAAAGAAGCGACTGAAGGTGACCTCTGGGGGTTCATTGTGTTAGATGAACTCACACTTGATACTGGCGAAGCGATTGTGTACGTGACTACCCGTCCTTCACCCATCCGCCAACTAACCCTACAAAGTGCTATTACCCGTGCGGTTATGGAGTACCAGCTTGAAAGGCGGGGGGTCGATGCAGAGGCACTCTTAAGTGGGGGAGACCTTAGCCTGGAATTACTGTCGGAGGAACAGACTTCAACGGAGGAGCCACAATTCTGGGTGGCGTATCTAGGGGCCTTCTTTCTCTACATGGTAATTCTATTCTACGCAGACTCAGTGATGAGAGCGACGCTAGAGGAGAAGACCAGTCGCATCGTAGAAGTGATCATTTCCTCGATGGAACCATGGCACCTCATGTTAGGAAAAATCCTGGGTGTCGGCGCTGTTGGCCTTACGCAACTTCTTGTTTGGATTGTCTCAGGATTCCTGATTGTAGTTGGCGGGATGCCTCTTTTGGTCAGCCTAAGTCCTGGGCTCATGCCAGTAGAAACTATCCTCTCAGCACTTCCCGGGATCGGAATGGTGACCCTATTTGTATGCTTATTTATCTTCGGATTCTTCATGTATTCCGGCTTGCATGCAGCTGTGGGCGCAATGTGCAATACCGACCAGGAGGCTCAGCAGGTGCGGTTGCCCATGGTTATGCTTCTTGTGATCCCTATTGCGATGGTCTCGGTTGTAATTATGCAACCGATGACTGCGATGTCGACATGGTTGTCTCTGTTCCCTCTTTTCTCGCCATTCCTGATATGGGCACGTGTGGTGAGTGGTGGGATACCGGCCTGGCAGATTGGCCTATCATTCCTACTCATGCTTTTCACGGTCCTTGCGATTGCTTGGATAGCTGGCAGGATTTACAAGGTGGGAATTCTCATGGCAGGAAAAAGGCCAACTCTTCCAGAATTATGGAGATGGGTGAAGGAAGCCTGAAGAAAAGGTCCTACTATCGGGTTTGAGTGTGGTCAGTTTAGCTAGTCAGGTAGTGCCGACCGTAACAAGGCTTCTAGTTGGCGGTCGTCGAAGTCGCGCGCTTTGGTGACAGCTTCCTGGTAGGACTCTTCGATGATGATCACTGTGGTGCGCGGAGCTTCTTCGAGGTTGGTAGGATTCGCCACATCAAATCGGAGGAGAGCGAGATACACATCTGGCCTCGTTGGGTCATCGTCAAACTCTAGGTACGTACTCCAGATACGGCCACCATGTGTGATTGTCGCGATGTGTAGGCCGGTGCCTGAGTCAGCCTTGGATCTGTGTGAGGATGTCATCGTCATCCCACGATACCGATTGAGTGCTACGGAGTCACGCCCTCTACCGCCCATCATAGAGATAAGTTCTTGTGAACGAGGCTCCTGCTTCTCAAGGTTTTTGGCGAATCCTCAGGCTATATAGGGTTAATGGATTCGCTTGCGTACCAGGCCTGCCAGGCAACGTGGATGTAACTGGTCTGGAGCCCGAGAAGCCCGCTGACCAAACTGGTTTGCATACCACTGGCAGAAGTCACCTAAGGCAGAGAAAGCATAACATAGGTGGGGGCGAGAAAGCTTATTGGGCCACTATCAAGTACGCCCTCACTGCCTTACCTAGACCGCTCTTAGTACCGCGCCGTGTTCAGGGGCTTGTTCCAATTCGTCACAAGCGTTTTCTTGCCTCGTCGACAGACCCCTTCAGACACCCAGGTTTGGACTGCGCGGCTTCGTTCAGGAGCAAAACTTCGGATGAGAAAGCACTGGCTGATAGGCGGACTTGCCAGCCTCCTCGCACTCGCAGGTCTAGCATTCATCCAGGAAGGACCTCAGGAGCCTCCTGGATCTGAAGACATGGTTGAGGCGGAATACCCGTCGGGCCAGCCGATCGCTTTTCCCCATGATCAGCACGCTGGTAGTCAGCCTGGCCAGAACAACATGGACTGCCAGTATTGTCACTATTCGGCGGAGCGATCCGTCTCTGCGGGTATACCGTCGGTCTCGGCTTGCTGGGGCTGCCATCAGGCTATTCCCGGTAGTAACAATCCGGAAGAAGTGGCAAAAATTCAGCAGTACATTCAGAGCGGAGACCCTATTCCTTGGGTTCGTATCTACAAGGTTGCCGACCATGTGCACTTCCCTCACATGCGTCACTTGAATGCTGGCCTTGAGTGCCAACAGTGTCACGGTGAGGTACAGGAGCTGCAGGTCCTCGACAGTCGTGACCCTGCTTGGGGCGGTGACAATATGGGCTGGTGTGTGGAGTGCCACCGCCAGCCGGATGATACTGGAAAAGCACAGGCTTCCACTGACTGCACGGTGTGTCACTACTGATGGCTGAGAATAAGAGTATGAAAGATGGGATCAAGCGCCGGGACTTCTTGAGGGTACTCGGTGTGTCAGGTGCTGGAGCAACACTGACAGGGTGCTCGACCGAAAAAGTTGAGCGCCTGCTTCCGTATGTAGTAGCTCCCGACGATATCACACCCGGAGTGTCGACTTGGTACACGACGGTTTGTGGCGGTTGCTCAGCCCAATGCGGGATGTGGGTGCGCACCCGAGAAGGGAGAGCGATCAAAGTTGAGGGCAACCCAAACCATCCGGTCTCAGAGGGAGGTCTTTGCGCGAAGGGCCACGCCACATTGCAACATCTCTATCATCCAGATCGCTTTCCTGGGCCGATGATCCGCGACGGTAGTGAATTGCGGCAGGTGACATGGGAAGAGGCAGAATCACTGCTTGTTGCTCGTCTTGGTTCCGCTCAGAACCCGATGCTTATCAGTGGCCGGATGGGCCCTAGTCTTAACAAACTTGTGGATGAATTTATTGAAGGCATAGGTGGTGTCAGGGTTAGCTATGATGCGATTTCAGATGCTCCACTAGCTGAAGCTGCCCGGATTGTTTATGGCACAGCGGGGATCCCACAATATGACCTTGAGAACGCTCGCTTTCTGCTCTCATTTGGCAATGACTTTATCGAAACTGGGTCATCACCAGTAGCGCACAATAAGGGCTTTGCTCGCATGAGTTCAGTGGATGCTGCAGGGTCGAAGGGTCGTTTTGTTTACCTTGGCCCTCGCCTTTCACTGACCGGATTGAATGCGGATAAGTGGATTCCGATACGACCTGGTACTGAGGCTGCTGTAGCGCTCGCGATGGCAGCAGTCATTGCTGGAGATGACCCTCAGGCTGCAGGTCCTTACTCCAACGTCCTCCAAGCGTACAATCCTCAAGTTGCTGCACAGGTAGCAGGAGTGACTGAGGATGTGATATTTGAACTGGCAGAGGATTTTGTATCGGAAGCTCCTACCCTAGCCCTCGGCCCCGGCGTGGGTGCACATCACCGTGGAGCAACGGCGGCGAACATCGCGGTCATGATCCTGAACCATGTTGCAGGTAATGTCGGTCGGACAGTGCTCTATGACGCTCCGGTGAATGGAGCGGTGAGTGCTTATGCTGACATTGAGGCCACCGTTAGTGCTATGGCCTCGGGTGAGTCAGAAGTCGTGATGGTTCACGGGGCAAACCCAGTTTATTCAATGCCCCCCCAGGCGGGTTTCGCCGAAGCTTTCGCTCAAGTTCCATTCAAGGTCTCTTTTGCCTCAGCACTGGATGAGACATCGGAGATGGCGGACCTTATCCTCCCAGATCGGCACTTTCTTGAAGCTTGGGGAGACTCCAGCCCACTTGCAGGGGTTATCTCAGTACAGCAGCCGGTTATGCAGCCTGTGCCTCACTTTGAATCGAAGCAGACTGGGGACGTACTCCTCTCTGTGGCTAACGGACTCAGTGGTCAGGGTGATGCAGCAACATTCTATGACTATCTGCAAGAACACCATCGATCTGCATACGATGAAGCAGATGGCGATTTCGAGGATGCTTGGCAGGAACTTCTGCGGACAGGTATGGCAGACACCAGACGTGAGGAGGTCAGGGCCCTAGAGCTACAGTCCCCAGAGATCGCGCTTAGCTTCGAGGTCCCCACATTTGATGCACCGGGAGACTTGACTCTCCTCGTTCACCCGTCTTCTCGATTCGGGGCTGGTGAATTTTCGAATAGTCCTTGGCTACAGGAGCTACCGGACCCCGTCTCCAAGATTGTTTGGCACTCTTGGCTGGAGATGAACCCACACACTGCTGAACTGCGCGGAATCCATGAGGGTGACATTGTCACTGTCACTTCGCCGCATGGCTCACTTGAAGTACCAGTTTGGCTGTACCCAGGGATTAGAGAGGACGTAGTCGCCTTGGCTATGGGTGGTGGCCACACGGGCATGGGACGCTATGCAGATGATAAGGGAGTCAATGCGCTTAGATTGCTTCCATCGACCTCTGAGCAGCCATCAGGGGCCTTAGTGACTACAGTGACTTCGGTCACCGTAATACCCACTGGTGAAAACCGACGACTCGCCACAGTAGAAGGCTCGAGTGGTGACCAACACGATCGCTTGATCGCTCCAGCAGTTGCTTTGGCTGACCTGGGCCATGCTGGAGATGATGAGCATGAAGAGGGGGGTCACGAAGAGTTGAGAGAGCTTCAGGGGGTCGGTGGCTTTATCCCCGTTCCTGCTGACGGAGGAGCCCCGACCGCATTTCCTTTAGAGGGATCGCGCCACGGACTTTATGCTGACGCACAAGAGGGACCGCGTTGGGCGATGGCCATTGACCTGGACAAGTGCACGGGATGTAGCGCCTGCGTGACAGCATGTCAGGCCGAAAACAATGTCCCTTGGGTCGGAGAAGAACAGGTTCTTATGGGTCGGGATATGAACTGGGTTCGTATCGAGCGCTTCTACGAACAGGTTGACGCGACTCAGGCTGGGGATCTGGACGTGCGTTTCTTGCCTATGATTTGCCAGCACTGTGGGAATGCCCCTTGTGAGACAGTGTGTCCGGTGTTCGCGACTTACCATACACCCGAGGGCCTGAATGCTCAGGTCTACAACCGTTGTGTCGGTACCCGGTACTGTGCCAACAATTGCCCCTACAAAGTGAGGGTTTTCAACTGGTATAGGTACACCGATGAGGTACCAGAGCCCCTAAACTGGCAATGGAATCCTGATGTCACTGTTCGGGATAACGGGGTCATGGAGAAATGCAGCTTCTGTGTGCAGAGGATCCGTGAGGTGCAGAACCGTGCGGCACTCGAAGGCGGGAGAGAAGTCCGTGATCATGAGGTCGTCCCTGCATGTGAACAGAGCTGTCCAGCCGAGGCGATTGTTTTTGGCAATATCCGAGATCCCAATGCCCGTATCACACAGGTTTCGTCCAGTGAGCGAACGTATCGTGTTTTAGAGGATCTAAATACCCAGCCTGCTGTGAACTACCTCAAGAAGGTCACCTTCCATGAGGTGGCATCTGTGGGACATGAGGAGTGAGTTTGGTGCCTGAGGGACGAACGGCTCGGGGTGCGGTCCCGCACCCCGACGTTCACACGTATGATGAAGTCAATCGTGATGTTCTTCGGGCACTCGAAACCCCGGGTAAAGCCTGGTGGGCACTTCTCGCGGTGGCTGCTGCAGGTGTGGTGCTTTTCTTTGGCGCCTGGGGTTGGCAACTCTACAAGGGCATTGGTGTCAGCGGCCTCAACTCACCGGTCGGGTGGGGCGTCTATATCACAACATTCGTATTCTGGGTCGGTATTGCGCACTCAGGGACGCTGATTTCAGCGATTCTTTTTCTGTTTCGGGCCCCGTGGCGGCAATCAATTTATCGCGCTGCTGAGGCGATGACGGTGTTCGCCGTTATGACTGCAGGTCTGTTCCCACTAATTCACGTTGGGCGACTCTGGCACGCGTATTGGCTGATTCCATATCCAAACTCCCGCTTCTTATGGCCTAATTTTAAGTCACCACTGGTTTGGGATGTATTTGCGATTACTACCTACTTTACGGTATCGGCGACGTTTTTCTACTTAGGCGCAATTCCAGATATTGCAGCCGCCCGAGACCGAGCAACCGGCTTGAGGAAGAAGTTTTACCAAGTGATCTCACTAGGATGGCAAGGCACTGACTCTCAGTGGCACCACTTCGGGAAGGCGTACATCTTTTTAGCTGCACTAGCCGCACCCCTCGTGCTCTCTGTGCACTCGGTTGTGTCTTGGGACTTTGCTATGACGATCGTGCCAGGATGGCACGCTACAATTTTTGCTCCCTACTTTGTTGCCGGTGCGATTTTCTCAGGTGTTGCGATGGTCATCACGCTCGTCGTGCCCATCAGGAAGATTTTTGGTCTTGAGGCATACCTCACGACGAAGCATTTCGATGCGATGGCGAAGTTGTGTTTACTCACTTCGCTGATCGTACTTTACGCGTACCTGTCTGAGTTTTTCCTAGCTTGGTATAGCGGAGAAGAGATAGAGAGGACTGCATTCTGGAATCGTCTTTTTGGTGACTATTGGTGGGCAACATGGACGATGCTGACTTGTAATGGATTCGTTCCGGTCATGCTCTGGTTTAGACGTATCAGGCACTCAATCCCAGCGCTCTTTGTGATCTCGATTTTCATTAATATTGGAATGTGGTTTGA
>DCAZ01000022.1:3767-11900 GCA_002313925.1 Gemmatimonadales bacterium UBA1120 | reverse complement strand
GCGCTTCTTGTGGGCAGCTTCTGTTGGTTCGGATTCTGGTTTCTGCTTTTCACCAGACTCCTGCCGCCCATCGCAATTGCTGAGCTCAAGGAAGTCCTTCCTGCGCCTATACGAAAGAAGACCGGGGAGGCCTATTGATGGAAAATTCTACAGGCCTACTTGCCTCGTACGAATATCTTGACTCCACGGTTGATGCAATCAAGGCACTCAAGAAGGCTGGATTCGAGACGGTTAAGGCGTACTCCCCTTATCCGGAACACCATATTGAAGACGCACTCGGTTACGGACAGAGCCCGGTGCGTGTTTGGACACTTGTTAGCGGATTAACCGGCACGGCGACGGGGTTTGCACTAACTATCTGGACGTCGATGGATTGGCCATTAGTTGTCGGCGGCAAGCCGATCGTGTCTATCCCCGCCTACATAATCATCGCATTCGAAATGACGATCCTATTTGGTGCGCTTGGTACGATCATTGGGCTCTTCGTTCTCAGTCGTCTCCCGTCAATCAAGCCGACAGTTGTATACGATCCCGAATTCAGCTCAGGACGCTATGGGGTTTATGTCGAAGGCAATCACCAGAGCCTAGAAGAGGCGCGGCAGATCATGAACGAACAGCAACCCATTGAACTCAGAGAGGGCGAGCTTGATGACTAGCTCATGGTTGCCCCGAGCATTTCTTACGGTAGTAGGAATTGTTGCGTTAAGCGCCTGTAAGCCGCTCGATGACGCTATGGTGCTGATCTTCGGCAGGTCAATGCGTGATCAGCGTTCTTTCGACCCATATGAGAACACGCAGCCCTCACCTGAAAACTCTATCTCATTTTCCTCCGGAAACTATCCAACAGACTTCGGCGTTGTGAACATCGGACAGCCTGAGGGAGTGAGCGTCCCAAGGTTTACCCAGGCGGACCTCGGTCTTCCGGGTATTGGTAGCTCGGTTGTTCAAGGACTTAGTAATCCACTTGATCCAACCGATCCTCGATCAAGAGAGAGAGGTGCGGAACTGTATACAAGGTTCTGCACAGTTTGCCATGGAGAGGATGGGGTTGGCGCAAACGCATCCATCGCTGACAAACACCCTATGCTACCTGCCTACAACCTCTCGGGTGCTCAGGTGGCGGCATACAGTGACCAGTACCTTTATGCCATGATCCGTGTGGGGCGTGGACTGATGCCAGAGTATGGCAGTCGAATCACTCACTTCGATCGCTGGAGTATTGTGAACTACGTGAGGGAACTCCAACTGCAAGCGGGGAATGCGCCGGAGAATGGTGTGTCCGGTGATAATCCCCCGGCAGGAGAATAGGGATGGCCCATATTCACGTGCCAGATGAAATTTCTGTGCGCTATCTTCCCCGCTCAAGGAAAGCCAATCTTTTGATTGGTGCATTTATAGTGGTGGGTCTTTTGTCGTTCGTGATGAGATTGCTGCAGGACCCCCAAGCCGCCTGGATTAGCTACATCACGAACTGGTTGTACTTCACGAGCGTGTCCATGGGTGGTCTTTTGCTCGCGATTGCGACCTGGATTACAAAGGCAAAATGGAACTGGTCCATACGTCGGATTAGCCAGTCTTTTGTTGCGTTCCTTCCGCTCTCTTTCTTGCTCATGATACCTATGCTGAGTCTTGGTGAGAGCTATTTCCCATGGATTGAGATGATGGCGGACGACCCTGTCGTCCAGAACAAATCAGCATACCTCAACATGCCATTCTTGGTCGCAAGGAACCTTCTTGGACTTGCCCTCCTTTTCGGAGTGGCACTGTACTTCGTCTACCTCGCTCTGCGCCCTGATATGGACCTCAGTGCCCAGCAAATGCTCACTGAAGGCAAAACGGGAGAAGCTTGGCGAGCTCGGCTCACACGGGGCTGGATGGGTCAAGAAAAGGAGGAGGTCCGTAGCTACAAGCGCATGACTGTGATTGCCCCAGCGTTCGTGATCATTTATGCGGTAGTCATGACAATGTTGAGCTACGACTGGGTCATGTCCCTGGAGCCACACTGGTTCAGCACGATGTTTGGTCCCTGGTTTTTCATGGGAGCGTTCTGGGTTGGTATAGCTGCGACGGCGCTCTGGAGTTTATACCTAAGGACACAGCATGAGGATTTTCACAGGAATATCGGTCTGCAGCAACGCCACGACATAGGGAAGTTGGCTTTCGCATTCTGTGTCTTTTGGACCTACCTATTCTTTAGCCAATATATAGTCATCTGGTATGGTAAGCTTCCGTGGGAGCAAGCATGGATCATTAGGCGCTCCGATGAAGTTTGGGGCGGTCTGTCGGGTCTGGTCATTCTCCTGTGTTTTGTAATTCCCTTTGCAGGGCTCATTGGGAGAAAACCTAAGACGAAGCCAGTGCTCTTGGCTTTTTTCACCTCAGTCATTCTTGTTGGAATGTGGCTTGAAAGGTACGTAATGCTTGCTCCGTCGCTCCACCATGGAGGAGATCCGGTCTTCACGATTTGGCAGCCTCTCATAGGGCTGATGTTCTTAGGTTTGTATCTGGGGTCGGTGAGATGGTTTCTTTCAACGTTTCCGGCAATACAGGTATGGCAACCGATGGTCGACCCAGAGACTAGAGAAGCCGAAATACCTGTGGGTCTTGCTGCTGAATAGCAGCTATCGAATTAGAGTTCCAGGGAGCATCAAGGGGTTGGTACGCAACCATGATGGAAAAAGTTGATTCGTTGTCTTAACCCACCAATTCCCGAAGTATCTCTTCATGAAGGATCCCATTCGAACTGACCCCTGACCCTCCATGGATCGTTGGCTGTCCCTGAAGTGTTGTGAAGCGACCACCCGCTTCTGTCAGGATCGTAAGAAAAGGTCCAGCATCCCAGGGTGCCATTATTGGATCTACTTGTGCCTCTATTCTTCCTGTCGCAACAAGTGCATGTCCGTAACAGTCCCCCCAGGTGCGAGAGAAAGCAGCACGCTGTTGTAGCCGTCTCCAACCGATCCCTTCGGGGCGGGCTAGGATCCTCTCGATGTCAGTCGTACAAACAACGGCTTGCGGCAGTGAGCTGACAGGTGACACACAGCATGACTCACCATTCCAGGTGCAGCCGTGACCTGCTCCTGCTGCCACCGTCTCTTCGAGAGCTGGAAAATGAGCAACCCCAACAACACTCTCACCATCTACCTCTACCGCGATGAGGACTCCGAACAAAGGTACTCCTCTAGTAAAAGACCGAGTGGCGTCTATTGGATCGAGAATCCATCGAACTCGGGCACCTTCATTGGACTCGCCGAATTCCTCACCGAGAATTGAATCCCTCGGGAATCGCTCCTCGATTTTCTGTCGAATCAATTCTTCAGCCTTGCGGTCAGCAACGGTGACAGGAGAACCATCTTTTTTAGCATCTGCATGGACGATGCCGCCGAAGTACTCTAGAGTGAGTGCCCCCGCCTCATGTGCTAGCTCGACGGCAAAATCCAGCAATTCACGAATCTCACTAATATCTAGTTTATCGTTCACTAGAATCGAGGGCTGGGGCATGGAATGCTTTTCTGGAAGTCAGATTTAAGGAGTTGTGTCTGGATCATGTCCGACTTGCTTTCGGTTGATGTAGTGATCGATTTCGTAACCGATTGCCCCGAGAAGTCGAGCTTCTCGTAGGTCAGGCGTAGCACGTGATACGATCGTACGGATCGTACGCATTACTGCTGAAGGCTCTCGGGCCTTGAAGAACTCGATGCGATGCAGCCCCGTCTCTATGGCGGCGTAGGTCTCTTCGAGCTCGTCCTGAGTTGGGGGGCGGCTTGCTCGGCGCCCTTGGGGCAGGGAGTGTTCGCCACCACCTACAGCGAGGAAGATTTCGTAAGCAGCTACAAGACAAGCTTGGGCCAGGTTAAGACTAGGGTGTTCCGGGTCGGTTGGGATGACCATCACCGCATGGCAAAGATCCAGAGCTTCATTTGTGAGACCCCGGTCTTCACGACCGAGGATGATCGTCACTGTGCCTGTTGCTGCTCGCTCCACCAGGAGGGATCCAGCCTCACGCGGCCTGATGTAATTTCGCCCAGCAGTTCTTGCCCGCCCGGTTGTGCCCAAGATAAAGGAAGCATCACCTACAGCATCCTGCAGCGTAGTGTGTAGCGTCGTCGCGCTGATGAGGTCTGCACTGCGGTGAGCGATCCCTTCGATGCGATAAGCATCAAACTCTTCAGGGTTTACCAGGCGGAGTGTCTTGAGTCCGAAGTTCTGCATAACTCGGGTGACCCCGGCGATATTCACCACGTTCTTGGGATGGTCAAGAACGATAGCGATACGAGAAAGCAGGTCGTAACTCACGGCAGCTGTCAGTTGATGTTCCTGTTCGTTACTCCTCTCCGTCCTTGGATTCTTCTGCAGGTGCCGACAACTCGCCCTTGAAGTTACGAATTCCCGAGCCGAGTCCCCTCGCCAATTGGGGCAGCTTCTTGGCACCGAAGAAGATCATGAGGACCCCTAGCATGAGAGCTACTTCCCAGAAACCGATCACAGCCATTTGATAGCTCATTTTATGAGCGCCTCGGCAATAAGTTATAGTCGAACGTTCGTAGTATCCTCATAGATCATATTGATCTTCAAATCTTAGCGGTAGTACTTCGGTTACTGTGTGACCGAGGACTCTCGCTCCTGAAACTGGGTCTGCCGGAAGCGGCGTGACAAGCGCGTTCCGGTGAGGATTAGGCTCTATGGTAGAGCGCGGGTAACTGAGACTCCGGAAGGGTTCAATGAACTGGAAGGGAAGAGGGTTGACCTTGTGACAAAACCCCGTCATCGTGAGGCCTTCCGAATTCAGATTCCACTGTCCGAGAGATCGCATGTCCGACACCCCTAGCGACCTGCTATACACTGAAGAGCACGAATATTTGAGGCCTTCTAGTGAGGAAGGAATCTTCTTCGTTGGGATTACTGATTACGCTCAGGGGGAACTCGGCGATGTTGTCTATATTGAGCTACCGGACACGGGAATTTCATTCTCAAAGATGGAGGTTTTCGGAACGATTGAGGCGGTAAAGGCCGTTAGCGATCTTTATAGCCCCATATCTGGTGAGGTGATAGAGATCAACATAGCTCTTGACGACGATCCTTCTCTCGTGAATTCGGACCCATACGGTGAGGGTTGGATGATCAAGCTTCAGGTTGATGATGAAGGCGACTTGGATGCCCTTCTGGACGCAGATCGGTACGAGGACCATATAAGCTGACTAGGATTCAGTCAGCGTGTCAGGGGAGCCCATGACCTTTATTGACCCTCCTCCCGACTTCGAAGCCCGACACCTCGGCCCAACCCAGGCCGACATCTCAGGGATGCTTGAAGAAGTCGGTTATGATTCGCTTACAGACCTGGTAAGGGAAACGATCCCAGAATCTATCCGAATGGAGGGGGAACTTGATCTACCGGCGGCGCTGAGCGAAGCAGAGTTCGTCAGTCACCTTCGTTCTGTTGCTTCTCAGAACCGCGTTTTCCGGTCATTCCTTGGTATGGGGTACAGCGACACTTTGGTCCCTGGTGTGATCCTGCGGAATATCATGGAGAACCCGGGCTGGTATACCCAGTATACACCTTATCAGGCTGAGATAGCCCAGGGGCGCCTGGAAGCACTCCTGAATTTTCAGACGATGATCATCGACTTAACCGGGCTACCGATTGCGAACGCGTCACTACTGGATGAAGCCACTGCGGCTGCCGAAGCTATGCACCTGGCCCGCGGAGAGAGCCCCGCCAGTTCGAATACCTTTTTTGTTTCAGAGCGTTGCCATCCCCAGACCATTGAGGTTGTGAAAACCCGGGCGTGGCCCCTTGGCGTCGAAGTTGTGGTTGGAGACCATACGAGCTTTGAACCACACGATGGGGTATTTGGAGCATTACTCCAGTATCCAACTACGGATGGTGACGTTCTCGATTATAGGCCCTTTGTTTCTAGGGCAAAGGAAGCTGGATCACTCGTCGTTGTCGCAGCAGACCTGATGGCTCTGGCCCTTCTGACTCCTCCTGGGGAATGGGGCGCAGATGTGGTAATTGGAAACTCTCAGCGCTTTGGTGTCCCCCTTGGCTGTGGTGGTCCGCACGCGGCATTTATGGCGGCGACAGAGTCTTTTAAGCGCAAGATGCCCGGACGCATCATCGGAGTTTCTGTCGATGTAGATGGCAACCCAGCACTCCGGATGGCACTCCAGACACGGGAACAGCACATTCGGCGAGAGAGAGCCACGTCAAATATTTGTACCGCGCAAGTTTTACTTGCGATTATGGCGGGAGCGTATGCGGTTTACCACGGTCCGGAAGGGATTAAGCGTATCGCTGAACGCATCCGGGCCCTTTCCAATGTGTTGGCTTCTGGTCTTGAATCACTCGGGCACCAAATTCTTACGAGAGTATTTTTTGATACAATTAGGGTGCGTCCCCTGGATGGTTCGGAGGACCTACTTGCCCGTGCGGTTTCACATGGGATCAATCTCAGAGATTTTGAAGATGGGACAGTCGGTATTGCGCTAGATGAAGTCACGACGCCTGCGGATGTCGACGAACTGTTCTCGATTTTCTCGGTTGGCAATGAACACGACCTTGATGCTGGCGAGCTAGCGTCAAAGTCTGGACCATCCGAATTACCAGACTGGGCCTCCAGGACAACTCCTTATCTGGAACACGAAGTCTTCAATCGCTATCACTCAGAGACCGAGATGCTCCGGTACCTGCACAAGCTGGAGTCCCGCGACCTGTCGCTTAACGTGAGTATGATACCGCTTGGTTCTTGCACCATGAAACTCAATGCAACAAGCCAAATGGTGGGTGTTACTTGGCCCGACATAAGTCGCATTCATCCTTTTGCACCCTCTGATCAGATGGAGGGGTATCAGATAATCTTCTCAGATCTTGAGCATTGGTTGGCTCAGATCACTGGTTTTACGGCAACATCACTTCAACCGAACTCAGGAGCCCAGGGTGAATATGCGGGCCTTCTAGTGATTCGGGCCTACCATGAAGATCAGAGTGAAGGTCACCGGGGAGTGTGTCTGATTCCTGCATCAGCTCACGGTACAAACCCAGCGAGTGCAGTAATGGCGGGCATGAAAGTTGTGGTTGTTAAGAGCAGTGAAGACGGTACGATCGACCTTGTCGATCTGGAAGCTAAGGCCACGGAGTATGCCTCTGAACTTTCTGCGATTATGGTCACTTATCCCTCCACACACGGGGTCTTCGAAGAGAAAATCAAGGATGTTTGTCGGATCGTTCATGACAACGGAGGCCTTGTTTATCTAGATGGAGCAAACCTCAATGCACAGGTTGGCCTTGCACGTCCTGGTGATTACGGTGCGGATGTCTGCCATATCAACCTGCATAAAACCTTTGCGATCCCTCACGGTGGCGGAGGCCCGGGTATGGGACCAATCTGTGTTAATGCGAAACTAGCTCCATACCTCCCAGGTCATCCAATCCATCGGGTTGGGGGTGAAAAGGCGATCGGTCCAGTTTCATCAGCCGCCTGGGGAAGTGCGAGCATTCTGACAATATCATGGGCATATATTTCGATGTTGGGCTCCAGAGGAGTACGACATGCTTCGGAGTTGGCGATACTTGGTGCTAACTACATGGCAAAGCGCATCGAGCCTCATTTTGAAGTCCTATATAGGGGTGACCATGGTCTGGTGGCGCACGAGTTCATTATTGATCTAAGACCACTCAAGCGAGAGACAGGTATAACTGAAGAGGATGTGGCAAAGAGATTGATTGATTATGGGTTCCATGCACCTACTGTGTCTTTCCCGGTGATTGGCACCATCATGATTGAACCCACTGAGAGCGAGACAAAGCAGGAACTTGATCGGCTAGTGGATGCACTGATCTCGATTCGTGAGGAGATCCGAGAGGTGGAGATGGGGGTCGCGGATCCGATTGATAACCCACTGAAGAACGCACCCCATACGGCTCTGATGGTCACCTCTGACGATTGGGGTCACGCCTATTCTCGCTCGAAGGCAGCATACCCGGCCGCCTGGACACGGGATTTCAAGTTCTGGCCGCATGTAAGACGAGTGGATAATGCATACGGAGATCGAAACCTTATGTGCGCGTGCCCACCGATTGATCATTATAAGGATGCTACTGCAGGCTAGGAGTACTGTATCAGTTAGTCGTCG
>DCAZ01000022.1:0-3439 GCA_002313925.1 Gemmatimonadales bacterium UBA1120 | reverse complement strand
CATCGCTTGTTTCCTCGAAAACGTGCTCTAATCTGATTAGCATGCGCCTTATGATGCGTTTCTGAGTACGCACGTCCACTCGTTCATAACTTTGATGCCACGAGGAGTTATATGGCGACACTAACCTTCATCGGTCACTCAACCTTCACTCTACAGACGGACCATGGCGCCAGGTTAGTGATCGACCCCTTCCTTACGGATAATCCAGTGACCGAAGTCACCCCCGAAGATCTCGAAGCTGACTTCATTTTGGTCACACATGGCCATCATGACCATGTGGGGGATCTGATTCCATTAGCTAGCCAGACGGGTGCAACCATTATCGCGTCCTACGAAATTGCCAGCTATATGGAGCAGAAGCACGGATGCACTGTGAGTCCTCACCATATCGGTGGTGGAGTCAGTTATCCATTTGGCTATGTGAAGATGACCCCGGCCTTGCATGGAGGAAAGCTTGATCTTCCGGGAGCTGAAGGATTTACAACGGTACCCGGCGGGTTCTTGATCAATCTGAGTGAGGGTCAGCGCTTTTATTATGCTGGTGACACAGGTTTATCGACTGAGATGCAACTCCTCAAGGGGAAAGTAGATGTAGCAGCCCTGCCCATTGGGGATCGGTTCACCATGGGTCCAAGTGATGCAGTGACTGCGGTCGAATTCATAGAACCTTCCGTTGTGATCCCGTTTCACTATGACACGTGGCCTCCGATCGAACAGGATGTTAATGCCTTTGTTGATGCGGTTGGTGGCCTAGCCGATGTTCAGGTGATGCAACCAGGAGCTGTTTTCGAGTTCTAGAGTGACAGACAAGCTTATGAACTCCGGTCTCCAGTGGCGTGTCATTCGGGATGGTCCATGCGCAGGACCACATAACATGGCGCTTGACCACGCACTTGCTGTTTGTTCCCAGGAGGGCCAGGGGGTGCTGCGCCTCTACTCTTGGATCGAAGCGACCGTGTCCTTTGGCAGAAACGAACCTGCGAGAGGCCTGTATGACCGAACCAACGCAGCTGATCAGGGCATCGAATTTGTAAGAAGGCCGACCGGTGGTAGAGCCGTCTTACATTCTAATGAGGTTACATACGCGATTGTTGTTCCGGTCCGTGCACTCGGTGGCCCCAGGGCCTCTTACGTCGAGATCAATCGTGGTTTAGCTGAAGGACTTTCATCAATTGGAGCTGCCGTCACCGTTACTGATCATGGTAAGACGTTATCTCCAGACGCTGGTGCCTGCTTTGGGGCTCCGGCCCCGGGAGAGATCATAGCGGGCGAAAAGAAGTTGGTAGGCAGTGCACAACTTCGGGTGGGAAATGCTCTCCTCCAACACGGTTCGATCATTATCGACGGAGACCAATCGCTACTCAACCAACTCACTGGGAAGCTTCACGACATCGTTCGCCCCGCGACACTTCGTTCAGTGCTGGGAGTAGTTCACCAGGATCAAGTGACGTTCGGCGTCATTGATGGACTGAAGCATGTTCTGGGCGGTTCTTGGGAAGAAGGGGAATACCTGTCAGGGGAGCGCAATGAGGCGGGTCGGCTTGAGCGACAGCGCTATAGTCAAGCGGGGTGGACGTGGAGACGGTGATGTACCCGAAGGTACATCACCCGGTAGTGGATTTAGGGCTTGACACTCCTGAGGGATCTAGGCCATAATCGGGGCCTCGCAGTCGCACGCCCTTCCGCTATCTACTTAGTGGAAGGGCGCTGTAACGCGAACTAGCAAGACTCTCCCAGGAGGTTGGTTTGGTGATTCAGTTGTACAGTGCGTTTCTTCAGATTCCAGGCCTAGAGGGCACAGATGCTCCTGTGATGGAGCAGTTGGGTCAACTATGGGAGGACACCGGATTCATGCGGTGGCCACTACTCTTTTGCCTGGTCGTTGGGATTTTGGTCATCATTTGGAAGTTCATCAGTCTATGGATGATCGCCGCGAAAACACGCCAAGTTCTCAGGGATGTGGATGAACTGCTCACACAGCAACAGATCCGCGAAGCTCTTGAGTTAACCCGTGATACGGACGCTCCGGCAGCCAACATCCTGTATGCTGGCCTTGAGAGGAGTGAAGAAGGTACCGATCGCGTGCTGAAGGCGATTGAAAATCAGGGTCTGATTGAGATGAGCAAGCTCGAAGGGGGACTCGTGATACTTGCGACGCTCTCGACGATTGCGCCACTACTAGGCTTCCTAGGCACGGTGATTGGCATGATTATCGCCTTCCAATCGATTGAGGCTGCGGGTGAGGTTGAGGCAACTTTGGTTGCTGGAGGTATTAAGGTCGCGTTATTGACGACAGCAGCCGGTCTCGCCATCGCTATCCCGGTATCGATCGGGCACAATTATTTCGTCTCCTTCATTGATGGTATAGTGATCGATATGGAAGAATCAGCCCAAAAGATGGTTGATACCTTGCATGCAATGTCGAAGTAGTATATTTGGCGGACGGTCATAAAGGACTAAGTGAAAAGAGGTCATCCCATTTGGGGGTGGCCTCTTTTCTATTGTAGTATATGGCGAGAAGGCTCAATGGTTATTAACGATGTAATGGTTGTAGCCCGGAGTTTTTGGATCCGTCGATGCTGAGAGTGTTCCCGGTCGTCATGATTGTGATTGCTGCAGTTGGAGCAATCACTCCCCAAGACAGTTCCTATCGTTCCCCGGTATTATCAGCAGCAGATTCCGCACTGGTTGAGTTCGAAGCTGGCCGGTTTTGGCATGCTGCTCGAATGCTTCGAGAGCAAAATGCTGCGACTGGGAAGCCTGAGGATGTACTTCTTCTTGCACGGGCCGAAGCCGGTTGGGGGAATTGGTCAGCTGTAGCTGAACTCTTGGATGGGGCTGAATGGTTGCCTGGAGAATCAGGAGCCATTGGGCTCTACCTACTTGGTAGAGCCTGGGAGGCCAGGGGACAGTGGGCACAGGCGGCTGAGTCATATGGTCGCTATGTGGATCTCAGTTCGTCAGGGACGACGAGACACCATGCCTCGATTGTAAGGTGGACTCGGAGTCTGTGGAAATCTGGCGAAAGAGAGGCCTCTTTCATCGCCTTACATCAACTCGTGCCTCACCTGGGTGCTCAGAGTTGGACTGCGCTAGAACTAGCCTTGGGAGAGGCCCGGGACGGTAACGTATCGTCCGTGGAAGACCTCCTAAGCATCATAGAGCAGCCGTCGGCCCGACTCTCCAGTTGGCGTCTCTTGCCGGATGCATTGTTCGAAGCAGGGGACCTGACTGGGGCGGCGCAAGCTTTCCGTGAAGCATACCAACAGCTTACTGGTGACCGTCGGGCAACTGCAGGGATAGAGCTGGCGGGGCTTCTCCTTGCGGGTGGGGATACAGCTACGGCACGCGGACTATTATTGGAAGGCCTAGAGGAAGCTTCTGCTGCTTTTCGCGATCGAGCTGCAGCGCAACTGTTTGATCTCGGAGACACCGATCG
>DCAZ01000055.1 GCA_002313925.1 Gemmatimonadales bacterium UBA1120 | reverse complement strand
CGAAAGAGAAAAAATCGCCAGGATGCCGAGTCCCTTCAGGTAACGAAATGCTTTCGAAGTCATAGCAGATCTGGGCTTGGGCTCATTATCTGATCATCCTCCAGTTTCTTACTTTGATGGAATAAACCTAACGTGTTCCCAGGGCGTTCCCATACAGAAAGACACGGGATACGGTGAAAACGTTAAGGGCCTCTTACACCAAGAAAATCATTCTGCTCCAGGCTATTCTCTCAAGATCTGGCCGACAAGTTTGTCTGGATCAGCACCCGCTACTGGCTCGAACTTTTGCACACGACCTGCGAAACAGTCAGCAATGAACAGGTTTCCTTCTTGATCGGTTGTGATCCCGTGCGAGCATGCCAGGCGTCCAGGCTGTAGTCCTGGTGCACCCCAGCTGTATAAATGGTTGCCTTCGAGATCAAACTTCATAAGACGGTTTGTAGGAGCGTCTCCAACCCATACGTATTGGTCTGTGGTAATGAGGTGATTCACCATCAGGGTTCCCTGATTGTCTGGCCAGTGGGGTGAGGTGAGTGGCCACATATCCAAGAAATTTCCGTTCTCATCAAATACCTGCATCCTCGCGTGACCACGGTCTACAACAAAAACTCTACGGTCCGCGCTGATCGCTATACTGTGAGGTGTTCTGAATTCGCTCGGGCCTGGGTTTCGTGGGTCCGCAGGGGCAGAGCCCCAGTCCATCAGGAAATTGTCATCCGAGTCATATTTGGCTACTCGCGTGCCACTGTAGCCGTCACTGATGAAATAGGTGCCGTCTGGTAACCAAGCTATGTCTGTTGGGCGGTTAAAGTTATTCGGTCCACGTCCGAGCACGCCAAGCTCTCCCAATGTATGAACGAGTTCACCCTCATATGTGAAGCGGTAGATCACGTGGAGCTGGTCGTCGATGATCCATACGTGCTTGTCTGGGTCATATGGACTCATTTTGATCTGATGTGGCCCGCGTCCGCATGGTAGTTGAGCGAATAGTGAATCAGCGTGTGGCCATTCATCAACGAGGTTGCCTTCTCCATCGACGATGAAGATCGAGTGCTCAAAGCGTCGCTCCCATCCGCGGCGGTTGCTGGTCTCCCGACATGTGGCACTAATACCGTCAGTATTACCTGTAGCGTTACCGACCAAGTTGGTGCCACCGTAGGGTGTCCATGGTGCCGCTCCTTCAGGGAGCGGCAACTCTCCTCGCATGGCTACCCATATTCTGTCCGGTGTCTCTGCATAAACCCCACCCATCGAACCCCAGGTCCAACCATCATGAGAGTGGCGATCATCGGGTAACGGCTTGGGCCAGTCCTCGACTACCTGATAGTGGCCCGTAGGCCAATCTTGGTGGCTCCAGCGAGTCATCCCTTCAGACTGAGCCTGTCCAGCCTCAGAATCCTCGATCGGACCGCAGCCCGATGTTAACATGAGTGCCGTCACCATTAGCATAGTCGAGCGAACTGTTCTGTTCACAGGACACCTCCCACTGTTAGAACTCCGGCGTTGCCCGACTCATTCGTTTTCTTAGGCATATTTTATCGGTAGCCTTCCAAGCAGGGTACGAGTAGCAAGTAATGCTAGCAAGCTACGGGAATCCTTAATCCAGTGATGATTTGTTACTCATATCGAATGGCCATGCCAGCTCCTCGCACTAGGTATTGAATGGTGACAAATTCATTTGGGATCACTCGCGATCTGCTACTCTGACCCACATCTTGGGCGAATGTCTGACCTGATCACCCGCTTGAATGCAGCCCTCGAGGGCCGCTACCGCAGTGGGGTGGCAATATGCGACAAGAGGAAGGAATAGTGACTGCAATGACACATTTGAGTTTCGGAGCCTTGAGTCTCCTCATGTTGGCCCTAGTCGGCCCTGTCGACGCCCAGGACAAGCGTCCAGTCCAGACCGAAGATATGTTCGACATGCGTTCGGTCGGAGCGCCGGTCGTGAGTCCGGACGGTGCGTGGATTGCGTATACAGTCAGCCGGACGTCGCTCGAAGATGAACGCTCGTATACACGAATCTACATGTCTCCGGCTGAGGGTGGGGAGGCCATTGGTCTGACTGTGGAAGGGAAGTCTGCGGGCTCACCGGGATGGAGCCCGGACGGTCGGTACTTCACCTTCACCGCGTCCCGTGATGAAGGTGAGAACCAGGTTTGGGCACTCGACCGGAGGGGCGGTGAAGGTTTTCCGCTCACCGACGTCGAACAGGGAATTTCTGGGTATCGGTGGTCCCCCGATGGTACGCGCCTCCTCCTGACGATCCGTGACGCAGAGGAGAAGGACGAAGACAAAAAAGAGAATGCGCCTCGAGAGCCGTGGGTGATTGATCGACTTCAGTTCAAGCGTGACAATCTGGGGTACCTGACGGGAGATCGGAGGACGCACCTTTATGTGTTCGAGCTTGGTTCCAGAGAACTCCGCCAACTGACGACCGGTGATTGGGACGAATCGCTCGGTGTCTGGAGCCCTGACGGCACCCTGATCGCTTTCGCTTCGAATCGCACAGATGAGCCGGACGGAAACGAAAACTCAGACATCTGGATTATCGCTTCTGACCTGGAGGAGCCGACGGCCAGCCCTAGGCGCGTGACGGCGAACGAAGGCTCTGACCGCTCTCCTGCTTGGAGTCCTGACGGAAGGTCGCTCGCCTATACCAGCGGTATTCGACCTGACCTCATCTGGTATGCCACGACCCATCTGGCTGTCATTTCTACAGACGGTGGGGAGCCGCATCTACTCACAACCGATCTGGACAGGAATGTGAGCCAGCCGCGCTTTTCTGATGATGGTGACTGGATCTGGTTCCGACTTGAGGACTCAGGCGAGAATCACGTCGCTCGGATTCGTCCGAACGGCGAGGATCTCGAACGACCGATTTCAGGCCCTCTCTCGGCGGGTGTATTCGACTGGGCTGGGGAGACATTTGCAGTGTCCGTCAGTTACCTCGACCAACCTGGAGAGATCTATCGAGTGACGGGGGCAGAGCACGGATCGGGTGAACTGAGTCGAGTAACCGGACACAATGACGACTTCCTGTCTAAGGTCCTCGTCGCCGAGACTCGGAATATCCAGTTTTATTCAGCCGACGGTACCGAGGTCGAAGGCTTCGTCACCTTCCCACCGGACTTCGTGGAGGGTCAGCGTTATCCGACGCTGCTACGAATCCACGGCGGGCCGGTCTCTCAGTTCAACCACGGCTTTCAGTTCGAGTCACAGCTGTTTGCCTCAAATGGATACGTCGTTGTCCGCACGAATCCACGCGGTTCCTCGGGCTACGGTCAGGACTTTTCAGCAGCGCTCTGGGCGGACTGGGGTAATCCAGATTTCCAGGATGTAATGGCTGGCGTTGATTACACGATTGAGCAGGGATGGTCAGATCCAGATCGCCTCGGTGTAGGGGGGTGGTCGTATGGCGGGATCCTCACGAACTACGTGATCACGCAAACCAACCGTTTCCAGGGCGCCATCACTGGTGCGAGCGAAGTCCTCTACATCGCGAACTACGGACACGACCACTACCAGCGGCAATGGGAAGCGGAGCTCGGCTTGCCATGGGAGGGGGATAACAGAGAGAACTGGGAGCGTATCAGCCCGTTCAACCGCGTAGAACATATCGAGACGCCCACGCTCATCATGGGTGGAGAACAGGATTGGAACGTCCCGATCCTTAACTCCGAGCAGCTGTACCAGGCGCTCCGGCGGCGGGGGGTCGAGACTCAACTGGTTGTCTATCCTGACCAGGGACACGGGATTCGGGTTCCAACCTACCAAGTCGATCGGTACGAACGGTACCTCGGCTGGTATAATGATCATGTTCGCGGCGCGAACAGGCCCATCAGTGAATAAGTAACCCTGACTACACCTTCTTCCTGGAGGCGCTCCATGAAATCAGTCGTGCCTGTTCGGTTGGTGGCGCTTGTCGTTGTCTCGACGCTCGCTTGTGGCGATGCCGGAAGTGTTGATTCGCAGAATGCCTCTTTCGATTCTTCTGCCGGCCCTCCGACGTACCTGACTCTAACCGGACCCGCGAAGCGCTTTTGTTCGGCGATCTGGGTTTCGGAGCGAGTGCGTGAGGAGGCATTGTACAACAGCGTCCTTTGGACTGATCAGCAGGTTAGAGACTACGAGGGTGGCCGTCTCGCCTTCAACGTAGACGAGGAACGCCGAGTCGTTACCGCTTCGTACCAAGGCGTTCAGGCCCGGGCACGTCATTTTGGCGACCAAGGATGCGTCTTACTCTCGGACCACTCCGATGGAGTCCTCTTCACTCCTCGGGCGGTCAACAGCGTGCTTCCTGACGCGGCCTCCACGGCGTGGCCAATGGGTGACGCGCTCCCGGACGAACCATTGCCAGATGACGTGGATGCTGAACTTCTCGCCGAGGCCGTCCGAGTCTTTTTCGCCAACCCGGACGACAATCGAGCAGCGTTCCTCGTGGTGCACCGGGGACGGATTGTGGCCGAGGATTATGGGTCCGGCGCGCACCGCGACATGCAACTCGAGAGCTGGTCGATGGGAAAGAGCCTGACCGCCACCCTCGCAGGCCGCTTGATTCAATTGGGTTCTCTGCAGCTGTGGCAGCCGGCTCCCGTGCCCGCATGGCAGAACTCTGATGGTGACCCGCGTGCTGACATCCGAGTCGCCGATCTTCTTCGCATGTCGAGTGGCCTCCGCTTCAGCAATACTGATGCCACTCCTGAACAGATGTCCCGTTCCTTCGTGCCGGGTCAGGTGGATCATCGCCTAGGGTACGTGGCACCCATCGACGCCTTCGCGTTTTCGGTGAGCCGGGACGCCGAGTTTCCGCCCAACACGGTAGGCCGGTACCGTAACTCGGATCCATGGACGCTCGGCTACATCATCCGTCGCATCGTGGAGCACGAGTTAGGTGAAGAATATCTGACCTGGCCCCAGCGTACTCTCTTCGACGAGATCGGGATTCGCCGTTTCACGCTTGAAACTGATCCGTACGGCAATTTCCTTCTCACCGGCTACAACTTCGGGACGGCTCGGAACTGGGCACGTCTCGGGCTCCTGTACCTCCAACGAGGGGTCTGGAACGGAACGCGCCTGCTGCCTGAGGAGTTCGTGGAGTTCGTGAGTACGCCAGCTCCCGCGTGGGATGATCCATACTACGGCGGACTCTTCTGGCTTAACACTGCGGATGAGTCGGGCCGAGGCGGACGGATCCCCAGCCTCCCGCCGGACACCTACAACGCGTCCGGAGCGGGAGACCAGCGCACCTATATCATCCCTTCTCGTGAGCTGGTGATCATCGTACAAAGCCATCGTTCGCCAGCCGCGCACGCGAGGGACCGGCGGGATCGAGAGTACGAGGCGCTCGGGCTGGCAGTCAAAGCCGTGGATGCCGGGTGGAACTGGTAGTGTGTGTTCGGGATAAGCTCCTTCCAGAAGCCTCTGAAATGACTAGTTTTCCAACCACTTCGGGGCGTGGCGCAGTCCGGTAGCGCACCTGCTTTGGGAGCAGGGGGTCCCCGGTTCGAATCCGGGCGCCCCGACTAGTTGGAGCACAATGACTTACGGAATTGCACACCTGCTCATTGGGTGTGCAATTTTGTAAATAGGGTCCAT
>DCAZ01000070.1 GCA_002313925.1 Gemmatimonadales bacterium UBA1120 | reverse complement strand
AGGGGCAAGCCTTCATTCCGCAAAGGCAGAGCGTGAAGGGTGGGTGATCGACGCCGTCTTCAATAATGATATCGTGGGGAATACTGAGGGTGGGAATGGAATTGCTGATGGCAGGACCGTCCGGGTCTTCTCAGAGGATCCTATGGACTCTCCATCCCGACAACTAGCGCGCTTCATCCGCAGACATGCAGCAGTCTACATGCCGGGACATGAGGTGCGCCTGATCGCGCGTGAGGACCGCTTCGGCCGCGGCGGTGACCACACGGCATTCAACCGCCGAGGGTTTGCAGGAGTTCGCTTTACTGAATCCCGAGAGAACTATAGTCGGCAGCATGAGCCAGAAGACACTCTTGGAGGTGTTGACTTCGAATACCTTGCAAAGAACGCTCGTGTGAACGCCGCCGGTGTGGCGACAATCGCACTGGCTCCTCCAGCCCCCAACGTGATGGAGGAGGGTAATCCACGTCTCGGACGAGGTGAGTCAGGGTACGCGGCCTCAATGAGTTGGGAAGCTTCCCGAGGGGCATCCTCCTACAGAGTAATCTGGCGTGAAGCCTGGACTCCAGAGTGGCAATTTGGGATTAACGTCGGCAATGTCACTGCGTACGTGCTTGAGGATATCTCGATAGATGACTACGTGTTCGGAGTTATGGCTATCGGTCCAAATGGGCATGAAAGCTTGGTGTCAGCCTATACTCGATCTCCACGAGTACGAAGTGATATCCGAGAAGTTGGTAGATAAGATCGGAATCAACTCGGTGAAGTCTTCTTAACGGATAGACCCCCATCCAACTGACGCCTGGCACTACGCGGTGATTGGAACTGTCAGCAACTCACACAGTTGTGATTGTTCTTCGCACCTAGGCTCTCAAGCAGTGCCATTGCTTCTGGGAACGGCTGGATCCGTTGCTGTGGGCCGTTCGCCATATCGACTGTCGTCTGCCCCCGGCGGCTCACCACCATAACGTCTGCTCCCTTGTCCACAAGGTAGCGAATCATGTCAGTATCGCCGCGAGATGCAGCATTATGGACTGGCGAATATCCGTTATGATCTCGCGCGTTGACGTCAGCCCCGTGCTCTTCTACGAGATACTTCACGGTCGTAAGCCACGCATCCGGCGCATGCCTATGTGAGTAACCCGCGTAACCCGTGCCGTATCCATGACCTGCAGCTACATGAATCGGGTAGATAGCCGGCCCACCAAATGGCACTGGTAGCAGTCCAGAGGGATCTTCTCCCCCACCCCCGCGTGAGCGACGATCCTGCCCCTTGGTCGTCGGAATGCCAGGGTCAGCACCATATTCAACCAGAAGCTTCATCGCCGGTACATCAAGTGCATGGGTTGCACGCCAAAACGGAGTTGCTCCGGAGGCGTCGATGCCCAGGTGGCTGAATGTGTATTCCATGAACCACAGGTGCTTAGTCAACCGAGTATTTGGGTTGGCTCCAGACCGTAGCAGAGCCTCCATCACCTCTAGGTGTGTTGCCTGTTGCTGCTTGTGGGCTTCTTGCTGTGGATAGCGAGCTTTTGGTGCCCATTTCGTGTTAACTGCAGCGAAAAGTGGTGTCGTACCTCCCGTACTCGCGAGTCTCGGGTCAGCACCACGCTTAAGCAACTCAAGAACAAGATCAAAGTGGCCGTTAATTGTCGCACTAAGTAACGGTGTCGTCTTGTCACCTGCACTCGGTTGATTGATGTCCGCGCCACGATCCAAAAGCACTTGCACTGTTTCGGCATGTCCTTCTCGAACAGCATGTATCAGAGCAGTGGTCCCACCCATCGTACCTACAAGATCCGCGTAGGAGTTCCCACCGGGGACACCGACCTGTTCGTTGTATGCGTCCTCATCCTCTTCTTCAGGCTCAGCCGACTCATCTGGATCTATCCTAGACGACTCCATTGCTGCCTGTACCTCTGTCGGACTTGGTCTCCAGGACTCAGAGCCCGAGATATCCTGGGCACGGAATCCATCGAGCACTTTGTCCCTACGCTGTCGAGCAGCACGGTCTGCATCCTGAAGCGCCGGCAAGTAGACAGTGGAAGTGGTAACCGATACGTCCGCTCCTCGGCTGAGCAATAACTCCACGATATCAGTACGTCCGAGTGAGGCAGCAAACATGAGTGGTGTCTGCTCCCAAGCACTCTCACGAGCATCAATCTTGGCACCGTGATCAAGCAAGGAGATCACTGATCCCTTACTTGACGCTGATGCTGCGAAGTGAAGGGGTGTAGCTCCACCCGCGCTACTCCTGACTGCTGGGTTTGCACCAGCCTCAAGTAGTTCCTGAACGACTGCAGCGCTACCAGACCGTGAAGCCAGGTGCAACGATGTGTAGCCGCCGATCCGGGTAAGAGCCTCCACATTCGCACCAGCATAGATAAGCATCGCAGCCATCTCGGCACTGCGATTCTCAGCTGACCAGTGAAGCGCCGTCATCCCGTCGCCTTGAGCAACGTTTACATCCGCCCCACCCCTAAGGAGTAGCCGTACCTTATCCAAGTCAGCTCGCATGGCGGCGTCCGCCACCGGTGACTCAGGAGGTACCGCACCCCATAACAGTGCACTAAGACCAAGTACACTTAAAGACCTTAAGAAGTGGACACTCATCTTTAGGAGCCTGCGTTAGTAAGGGTGCTGGCAGGCATTGATAAGGACAACTCTGCAGTACTGTCACCGAAATCATCCATATCATCCATGCCCAACGCATGAGCGAGACTTAGCATAGCATTCGCCATCGGGGTTCCATCCGGCGTCTTAAGATGAAGCCCCCCCTCCAACCGTCCATTCGCACCACCCATAACAAAGAGGGGAGCACGACGATGGTTGTGGAGATTTGGGTCTCCCATCGGTGATCCATAAACGATCATCGTCTTGTCTAGAAGGTGGCTGTCACCCTCTTGTATGCTCTGGAGCTTCTCGAGGAAGTATGGGAGCATACTTACGTGGTACCGGTTGATCTTAGCGAAATCGAGGATTGCTTCCTCTCGCCCACCATGGTGTGAAGCGGGATGGAACGGTCGATCTGAGCCACTCTCAGGGAAAACCCGCGCAGATGAGTCACGGCCCATCTTCAGAGAGAACACCCTAGTCACATCTGAAGAGAATGCGAGCACTTGCAAGTCAAACATCAACCGGGTGTGTTCTTCAAAGGAGTCCGGTACCCCCGCCGGTGCCTCCGGTAATTCTCGAGATTCACCACCCATATTCTGGGCTTCAGTCCTTTGGATACGCCGTTCGATTTCCCGAACGTTGTCCAGGTACCTGTCGAGTCGTTGAATATCGTTAGGGCCAAGCTCCCTACGCAGTTGGGCCACACGACCCGTGATCCAGTCGAGTATACTCTTGTTTGTCCTGAGGCGAAGTGCACGCTCCTCAACAGTTCCTCCAGCACCAAACAACTGGTCGAACGCGACCCTGGGATCGCGAATAACCGGCAATGGCTCAGTAGGCGAAGCCCAACTGATTGAGTCCGTGTAGACGCACGTATATCCGTATGCACATCCACCAGATTGATTGATGTTCTCAATGCAAAGCTGCATGGAAGGGATCGGCGTGTCCTGTCCAAAACGCTGAGCGTAGAGTTGATCAAGAGAAGTCCCAACGTATACGTCTGAACCTTCCGTCTGCTTCGGGTGCGACTGAGTTAGGAAAACCGCACTTGAGCGAAAATGGTCCCCACCGATTTCGTACGGCTGGTAAGCTTCTGCCATCCTGACATCGGTGTTGCTAATGATGGTTAGATAATCTCGGAATGGCTCAAGTGAGCTCAGTGAAGTTGGCGCGAGATCAAAATCACGGCCAACTGCCTCCGGAGACCACAAGTTTTGCGTGGCACCCCACTCGTTACATCCAGCAGCCCCATGGACCATCTCAATCGCGACAAGCCGGGTAGGTAAAGCGTCGTCGGTGACGCGCGACCAAACACGCCCAGCTGGGATCATCGCTTCTAGAAAAGGCAGAGCCACCGTTGCACCCATCCCTCGTACGAACGTACGACGGGGGATGTGTTTACCGGTGATGAATTCCATAATCCGAGTTTCTCCTAGTAGCTATCGCTAGTTGATCCCACTTCCATGATCTGCAACCACATTCACCTGCTGCATCCTAAAGGCATCACTGAGCACAACTCCAAGTATGAACGATGACATACGATAATCGTCTTCCTCGGCCTGCGCAGTGATAGACCTGATTGTCGGTTGGTCATAATACTCAACCCTTCGGCCAAGAGCATATGCCATAAGATTTTCTGTGAAAGTTCTGACAAGCGGGATCGGCCGCTTCAAAAGAACTTCCTGAAGCGCTGAAGGAGTCTCAATCACAGTCCCATCATAAAATTCGCCCTTGGTATCAAGCGGCATGCCATTCTCGCGAATCCGCCATCTTCCTGTCACATCATAATTATCGAGTGCGAGGCCTATCGGGTCCATGAAACGATGGCA
>DCAZ01000053.1 GCA_002313925.1 Gemmatimonadales bacterium UBA1120 | reverse complement strand
GTCAATGCATACGGAGATGTTGCATCCACTAACTGAAGGGTTTTTGCCCAATCCCCATCATCGTATACAAAGATTGAGATCACTGGACCGAAGATTTCATCACACATCGAAATATAATCCGGCTTCTTGGTCTGGATTATTGTTGGCCGTATGAACCAGCCTTCCGAATCATCGTAGGCACCACCGGCAATCACTTCAGCTTCATTCGATTTTTTAGCTTCGTCTATGTAGCTAGTAATCTTGTCGTATGCCTTTTGGTCGATCACCGCATTCATGAAATTCGTGAAGTCTCTAGGGTCACCCATTGTAAGAGACTCGGTCTCCTCTATGAGGGGTCCTTCCAGATCCTTCCATAGACTTGCGGGCACATACGCCCGAGAGGCAGCGCTACACTTCTGGCCTTGGTACTCAAAAGCTCCTCTGATGATTGCAGTTTTTACTGCATTGAGCTCCGCGCTTGGGTGTACGACAATGAAGTTTTTTCCTCCTGTTTCTCCAACTATTCGAGGGTATGATCCATATTCTCCGATATTCCCACCGATCGTTTTCCAGAAGCTGTTGAAGACCGCTGTCGACCCTGTGAAATGGACGCCCGCGAGTTCCTTCTGAGTAAGCAATTCAGACGTAATTAATCCTGCATCTCCTGCAACAAAATTGATAACACCGGCTGGTAGACCAGCTTCTTCCAGGAGTTTCAGCACGTAATAATTGGATAGCATCGAAGTGCGGCCGGGCTTCCAAACTACCGTGTTCCCCATCATGGCCGGGGTGCCACTCAGATTAGCACCGATGGCGGTGAAGTTGAACGGGGTAACCGCATATATGAATCCTTCTAGCGCGCGATATTCTGCGCGGTTCCAAACACCAGGTTCAGAAAGCGGTTGCATCCCGTAGATACGCTCTGCGAAGTGGGCTCCGAACCGAAAAAAGTCGATGATCTCACATGCTGAATCGATCTCCGCTTGAAAGGCGGTTTTGCTTTGTCCAAGCATGGTTGCAGCGTTCAGTTTCTGGCGCCATGGACCTGCAAGAAGGTCTGCGGCTCGCAGGAAGATCGCTGCCCTATCTTCCCAGTGGGTTGTGGACCATTCGTGGTGAGCTTCCGCTGCTGCCGAAACTGCCTGGCCAATCTCTTCTTTTCCTGCTTGGTGGACGGTTGCGAGAACGTGACTATGCGCATGGGGCATCACGACGTTTCTCGTATTTCCAGTCCTAATCTCCTCACCGCCGATCACCAGAGGGATATCAACTACGGTGGTCGACTGAACCTCTAATTCTGCCTGGAGTTCGGCGCGCTCAAGTGTTCCCGGAGCATATGTAAGTATCGGGTCGTTTACGGGCGTAGGTATAGTGGGGTTGCCATTCATTACAGTCATTTGGGTTGATGAGTCGTTTCTCTGGGCCGGTAATCCGTCATACTCATTCATAACGTGCCCAACGAAAAAAAGGTCGGGCAAACAAGACGTTGTCCCACCCGGAAGAGCGACCCAGCTGAGTCAGATAGCTCAAAACTATCTTAGCTTCATCACAGGTGAATGCAACTAAACTCAGCCCTGTAATGACAGAAGCTCCGTGCTATCTTTCATGCCGACCTAACTCTTGAGCGGTAAATTCTAGGGGAAAGCAAAAAGGATAGTCCTTAACTAGGCTCTTGAGCGATCTCTCTGGATTCCAGAACAAAACTCACATGGTGGCAATCTAGAAAGAGCCTTTCGACCTCAACTAAAACCAATGAATTCTGACGAAGTACGGCGCGCAGTGATGTCTGAACTGTCACGCATCAAGCATCCGGGAACGAACCGAGACCTTGTGGCTGGAGGTCACGTTCAGGGGCTGGAATTTGATCCGAATGGTATTGTCCGCTTTCAATTTCTTCTTCGACCGGATGATCCCCCTGATCTGGTAAAAACTGCACGTTTAGCTTGCGAGGCTGTTGATGGAGTATCTGAAGTCAAGATTGATGTCCAATTACCACAAATGGCACCTGCCGGAGAGACTGGGCGTCAGGGAGGGCTCCAGCCTGGTTCTGTACCAGCTCCGACACCGAAGCCGGGTATACTCCCATCGGTCAAGCAGGTGATTGCCGTTAGTTCCGGCAAGGGTGGGGTCGGCAAGTCAATGGTGTCAGCTAACTTAGCTTGTTCATTCGCAAGGTCCGGACGTTCTGTTGGTCTATTAGACGCTGATATTTATGGACCCAACATTCCTTTGATGTTCGGTGTGGACCGTCGACCTAACGTTACCGGAGCAAAGGGTAACGAACTCATTGAGCCCCTAGAGGCGCACGGTGTGAGACTGATGAGCCTGGGGTTCCTACTAGACAAGGAACAGCCAGCTATCATGCGGGGGCCATTGGTTTCGGGGATCCTGAAACAGTTCCTAGAACAGGTTGAGTGGGGACCTCTGGATATCATGGTTGTGGACATGCCCCCAGGCACCGGAGACGCCCAACTCTCCTTAGTTCAAGCAATTGAACTGGATGGTGCTGTTATGGTGACGACTCCCCAAGATGTGTCTACTGGTGATGTTCGCCGTGGGGTGAAAATGTTCGAAAGAGTTAATACTCGTGTCTTGGGTATTGTAGAGAACATGAGTGGCTTGGCCTGCCCTCATTGTGAAGAGGTTATTAACGTCTTCGGTTCCGGCGGAGGGTCGGTGCTTGCGAAGGAGATGAAGGTACCATTTTTAGGTAAGATCCCACTGGATCCTCAGGTTCGTGAGGCTGGTGACAAAGGGGCACCCACGGTTGTCTCTTCTCCAGACTCGAGAGCTGGTGAGGCTTTAACATCACTAATGCACACGATTGACGAGCGACTTGCTGTCCTAGATGGCCAGTAAAGACTTAAGTCCTATCGATTTCCCGTTTCATGCAATCTTCTCCGCAATCTGTTCCTGAGGATGGTCTCGATCGAGACAAGCAAGTCAAGCAAATATTCTCGGAGATCGCCCCACGGTACGACCTGCTGAACCATGTATTGAGTCTCAATATAGATCGGGTATGGCGCCGTTTAGCAGTGGATCGATTAGGGTGGAAAGCGGAGCCATCTGGAAGGTTCCTAGACGCCTGCACGGGCACCTTCGATCTTGCCCTTGAACTCAGTGATCGCCCCGACTTTTGTGGACAAGTAATCGCTACCGACTTCGCTTCTCCCATGATGGTGCAGGGTGCTAGAAAGATAGTTTCCGAGCCGATAAGGCCGGTGTGTGGGAATTCCCTAGCATTACCGTTCCCGGATGACAGTTTCGATGGTGCTATGGTCGGATTTGGTGTGCGGAATCTCGCTGATTTGGAGCATGGGCTAAGCGAGCTTCATCGTGTCCTTAAGAAGGACAGAGTCCTAGTGGTACTGGAGTTTACCCTACCCCCCAACTCCCTGGTGCGTGCAGCCTACCTCCTGTATTTCCGTCGTGTACTACCTTTTATAGGTCGCATTGTCTCAGGGCACCCCTGGGCATACCAGTACCTTCCCGAGTCTGTGGGGGAATTTCCGCCGCCAGACGAACTTGGTCTGCAGTTCAAGAAAGTCGGTTTCTCGGATGTGGGCTGGACCTTACTCACCGGCGGAATCGCTGCCATCCATTGGGGCAGGGCCTAAAAGAAGGAGCAGTCTGATTTATTTAGTTTCTTAGTGAAAGTCTTTTTCACGCATGATTGTTACCGGGCCTAAGGTCGCAAGTAATTCTTGTCCCATACGCTCTGAGTCTCCGACGATTAGCACCATCATTTCTTCTGGTTGCATGTGCTCGGAAAAAGCGTGGTGTACAGAATTCGCGCTTACAGCCTGCACTCCAGCCAAGTATCGTTCGAGCCAATCTCTCGGGAGATCTGCGCTCAGATAGAACATCATACGCGACAGGATTTGGCCAGACGTCTCAAAGTTGAAGACGAAGCCGTTCAGAACTGCATCGACTGCTGTGGTTACTTCTGAGGGTTGAGGGGGCGAGTCTACCAACCCCTGCATTGTCTCAAGGATTGCCTTGATGGCAGGGACAGCGTTCTCGGGGCGAGTGCTCGTTACTGCGCCAAGAAGGCCAGGGTAGCGCCGGGGTATTGTCCACAGAGAAGCTGCCGAGTAGGCAAAACCCTCCTGTGTCCGGATTCTAGAAAGGATGCGGCTTGAGAAGCCTCCCGCGCCTAAGATCGAGTTTCCGATCGTAGCTGAGAAATAAGCTGGATCGTCAGATAGATTCAAATTGGTGGCGTGTGCCATAACTATCACGCTTTGTTCTACATTCTTTTCAATCAAATAAATTCCTGGTTCATCCCTGATCGTCGGAATAGGCGACTCGGGCAGAGATACAGAACAGGGTTTGATTCGATCGACCAGTCCCTCCACTAAGTGCTCTACTTCTGGCCAGTTAACATCGCCGGCCAGCCCAAGGATGAGGTTGTCACGACAAACAATACGACTGTGCACCTCCAGCAACTGCTCACGGGACAAATCTCCAGGTTCTAGATCAGCTGCATTCATTTCCCAGCCAATTGAGTGATCTCCGTAGAGAAGGTGGTTAAACTCAGAGTATGCAAGTCGAACTGGGTCATCTGCTCTTCTGAGAACACTTTCGATTTGTCGCCCTCTCCAGACTTCCACCTCGTTTGAGTCAAAGGCGGGCTCCGTAAGGAGTGTACCGAGGAGATCGATGGCGGTGGGGAAGTGTTGGACTAACGCATTGGCAGTAGCTGTGATCACGTCGCCACCGCTCCCGAACGAGGTTTGGATGGCATAGTATTCCAAGACCTTGTCGACTGAGTCGGGTGCCAGGCTCTCAGTACCACCGAAACGTATAAGAGATGGCAGGGCTGAAACTGCGGCGTACACGTCTCTACTAAATAATCCGTAACCACCGTTGAGCCGTACATATATGGTAGCTAGCGGAAGAGTATGATCCTCAAGTAAGAGCACAGTTACTCCCTCTACCTCGTGCTCCTCCACTGTAGGTGGCTCAAACTCTAAATCCGGGAACCCGATCTCTTCTGCTGGATGTTGGCGAACGAGCACCTGGGCAGAGGCAGATTGAGCCGTGAGCATCATTCCTAAGACGAAGGTAAAAGTGCAAATCACTCGGTGTATCATCTTGAGTTCTCAGTCTTTACGAGTGTTGTCACCGTGCGATTACTTCGGGTCAAATAGGTTCTGGCTATCCGCATAACATCATCGGCAGTTACGGCTCTTAATTTATCTGAGTAGCGGAACGTCTCGCGCCAATCATTAAACAAGGCGACTGACGCTACTAACTGGAAAGCGAGCCCAATGTTTGACTGTATACGGCGAACGGATCCGGCTGAGATCTGGTTTCGAACTCGTTCCATTTCACTGTCAGTAGGACCCTCTTGTATCAATAGTTCTAGCTCCTCGTAGATTAGTTCTTCCACTTGCATCGTGGTGTGCGGAGCTCTGGGCGTGGCGGATATCTGCAAGAGTTGTGGATATTGCATACCCGGTCCAAGCGAAGAAAATACGGCTGTTGCAGCACGACTCTCAAGAACAAGGCGCCGATACAGGCGGGATGTTCTTCCTCCGGTCAATAGTGAGCTTAAAATTGCTAAAGAGGGCGCGTCTGGATCGGTTCCGGCCGGGACGTGCCAACCGATTTGGAGCTGGGGCTGGGCATCCCACTCCAACTCTGTTCGTCGTTCCCCTCTTTGCGATGGTTCCACCGCAGTCACAACCGGGGGGAGCTCCGCATTTGGTATAGCGGAAAAATACTCTCTTGCCCACGCTTCGATCTGGTCAGGATCAAGGTCCCCGACAATACCAACGATTGCGTTGTTCGGACCGTAATAGAGTCGGTAGTAGCGCTCCACATCCTGTCGGCTCATCACTTGCAGATCTGCCATATATCCAACTACGGGTACTCCATATGGGTGCATCCTGAATGCGCTCGCTAGGTGAGCTTCTGCGAGCGCACCAGCCGGATTCACTTCAACTCTCATCCGACGTTCCTCCGCCACGACATCGCGCTCGGCATAGAACTCCCGGAAGACAGGATTCAACATCCGGTCGGCTTCCAGTGCAAACCATAATTCCGCTCGGTTTGATGGTAGGTCTACGAAGTAGACAGTGGACTCGTTTGTTGTCGTCGCATTCAACCCCCGAGCCCCCGCCCGAGTCAGGATATGGTCAAACTCATTACTTTCGATAAAGACTGCAGCACTGTCTTCAAGTTGA
>DCAZ01000025.1:21216-24910 GCA_002313925.1 Gemmatimonadales bacterium UBA1120 | reverse complement strand
GGGAAGCCCCCTCCAAGATGAGCACTCCCAGGGTCTTTGGACCCTCGGAAGGGCTGTACGAGACTAGTACGTTGATAGGCGGCAGGTGGAAGCGTGGTAACATGTGAAGCCGAGCCGTACTAATCGCCCGAGAGGTTTGACCGACTGCTACCTCCAGTCACTCCATGCCAATTTGTTATTTCAAGTTGGCGACCATCACAAAAGGCTTTTCCACTCGACCTCTGTTATCGACTAGTACCGCAAGGGATCAAGCGTATAGAAGTATGCGACTGGTCGCAGCGGTCTGTTGCTTGTCGGTGGCTATAGCGTAGAGGCTACACCCGTTCCCATCCCGAACACGGCCGTTAAGCTCTACTGCGCGGATGGTACTGCCGGGGTCGCCCGGTGGGAGAGTACGTCGCTGCCGGCTTTATTTAAGTGGCCCGTCCGAGTTTGTCGGACGGGCCACTTTCTATTCGAGTAAGGAGTGCGTTCACGGCCCAATCAGCATTCACCAATTGATTGATGGGAACCATGAGGTTTAACCTGCTCTGAACCCATAGCCTGAATGGACTAGGATGGGTGCTGCATTGTAATCTAGGATTAGGAGAACACTGATAGCATGAAAACGAATATTTCTTGACCAAAGATCCCACCTCGGCTGAAGAGCCGAATCCTGTGGAAGTAACCCGAACAGGCTACGTGACGCTCGTAGGTCGTCCGAATGCAGGTAAGTCAACACTCCTCAATCAGCTTGTCGGAGAGCACCTCTCTATAGTCACACCTAAGGCACAGACCACTTGGCAACGTGTGACCGGGATACTCTCAGTTGGAACCGACCAGATGATCTTTCTGGACACTCCAGGATTGCTTGAAGCAAAGGATATGCTTCAGCGTGCAATGCTTGGAGCTGCACTAGAAGCTCTGGCTGAGGCTGACATCACCGTACTGTTAATTGACTCGACTACAAAACCTGACTCGCGTGAAGCAGCTTCAACTATCGAAGCTCTTAGCGAAACCAACGCTCCCCTGCATATAGCCTTGAATAAGGTAGATATCGCCGATGAAGAAGCCATCCGGGCTTGGGAAGCTTGGGCTGACAGGGAGCTCTCCGGATCGGTATACAAGCTCTCTTCCCTTACCGGGGAAGGCGCCGATGCACTGCTAGAGGGACTACGTGCAGATCTACCCGTCGGGCCTTTTTTGTATCCCGAAGAAGATATTGCCTCGGACCCGGTTCGCTTCTTTGTAGCGGAGCTGGTACGGGAAACGATCTTCGAGCTCTATCACCAAGAGATCCCCTACTCGACGTTCTGTCACGTAGAAGAATTCCGGGAAAATCAAGACCCGGTCTATGTGCAAGTCCAAATCTTTGTAGAGCGAGAATCACAGAAAGGGATTCTCATAGGAAAGAAAGGAAGAGCTATCCGGGAGCTTGGTGAAATGGCAAGGATGAAGATCGAGCACTTCATCGACATGCGGGTGTACCTGGACCTATGGGTTAAGCCATTAAAAGCGTGGCGGAAGAACAGGGGCCATTTGAATCGGCTTGGCTTCCGACTACCCGAAAGTGATGAACCGAGTGCATCCTAAAACTCTATCGGTAGCATTTTTACCTCGACTACCCGAGTTCACGTCTCGGAGTGGCCCTCAAGTGATGAGTCAGAGTGTCCTGTTTGTTATACTACTCAAGTCATGAAACCAAATGATCAAGCTGCTACGGATCGTGTGATACGGGCGCTTGCAGAATCGAAGCGTGGCCCACTCAAGCCGAAGGAGTTAGCACGAACGTTAGGAATCCCCTCAAACGGATATCCTAGCTTCAAGCGGTTCCTAACGTCACTTGAGAAAGCGGGTAAGATCCAACGGGTTAAGGGCCACCGCTTTGTTGTGCCGGAAAGTGTCGGACTTGAGTCCGGCATTATAGTGCTAACACGGGCTGGGGACGGCTTCGTCAGGTTAGACTCGGGTTCCAAAGATGTGTTTATAGGAGCGAGGCACCTTAATACTGCGATGGATGGCGACCGAGTATTAACTCGGATCGAGTCACTCAGGCGTGGTCGGAGTCCTGAAGGAGTTGTAGTCAGTGTCCTTGATCGTGCTCGTGACACGATTGTGGGAACGTTCCGGTACTCCAGCCGCAGGAGTACCGTAATCCCGTTGGACTCGAAGTTCATAAAGGAAATTGTCATCTCTTCAGGCCATTCCGCTGATGCAGATGAAGGGGACGTCGTGGTTGTGCTCCTCGACTCATACGGCGAAGGCGGTGCAAGAATTTCCGGTAGAGTCGAGACAGTTCTGGGAAAACTCACGGATCCGGGCGTAGATGTGTTGGCTGTGGCCCACGGGTTCGCACTTTCCTTCGATTTTCCCGCCGATGTTACTGCCGCTGCTGAAAGGGCTGCCCGGGAGTGTATGGCCGATCCTGGCATCAAGCGGGTAGACCGCACCGACCTTTGTATTTTCACGATCGATCCTGCGGAGGCCAAAGATCATGACGATGGACTTTCGGTTGTCGCCCTGGGGCAGGGTCGCTTTGAAGTTGGTGTACATATCGCTGATGTATCTCACTTTGTTCGTGAGTCGGGTCTAGTCGATGTAGAAGCTCTATCAAGAGGTACAAGTGTCTACTTGGTAGACCGTACAATTCCCATGTTACCGGAGGTCCTTTCCTCCGATGTTTGCTCTCTGAAATCTGGGGTTGAGCGTTTCACTTTGTCACTATTCATAGAGTTGGATCAGGCTGGTAGGGTTTATCGGCATCGCTATGAGCGAGCATGTGTTCGTAGTCGTGGTCAGTTCTCGTACGAGCAAGTGCAGAGTGTTCTGGATGGATCTGCTGGCATAAGCGAGGACATAGACCAAGCGCTTCATACCCTTGATGATCTAGCTAGATCTCTAAGAAAGGTAAGAACCGATCGTGGGGCATTAGACCTGAACATTCCTGAAGCGAAGGTAGTCTTGGACGAAAATGGGCATCCAATCGACATACAACGTAGCCAGCGCCTCGAGAGTCATCGGCTCGTGGAAGATTTTATGATACTAGCAAATGAGGTCGTAGCGGCTGACATGGAAACCAGAGAACTCTTTGCCATCTATCGGATCCACGAACCTCCGATGAGAGAGAGCACAGAGGGACTGCGTGAACTTCTCACCCGAGTTGGGTACGGACTTCCGAAGCGGAGATCCCTCAAACCCAAGGACCTTCAGCGACTGCTTGACCAGGTACGAGGTCGTCCCGTGGAAGCTCTCATATCGAGAGTGGTACTTCGGTCGCTTTCGAAGGCCCGATACGATACTCGGAATCTCAGCCACTTCGGCCTTGCATCACCAGCGTACCTACACTTCACTAGTCCTATCCGTCGCTATCCAGACCTTATGGTTCATCGTGAAATCATACGGTCACTCATTCTCGAAGAGGAAAACACTCGTCCAGATCTCGAGACACTCCAGTCGATTGCTGAGCGTTCAAGCTTAAGGGAAAAGGAAGCAGCCGAAGCAGAGAGGGCCTCTGTCGCTTTGAAGAAAGTGGAATTTATGGAAAAGCATCTCGGGGAAGAATTTATCGGCCAGATATCCGGGGTTGCAGCCTACGGATTCTTTGTGACACTCGATACATACTTTGTCGATGGGTTGGTTCACGTAAACAGCTTAAGAGACGACTTTTATCTACTTGACCGTGATGCGCACGCGATCATTGGTGAACGGGGCCAGC
>DCAZ01000025.1:19514-20803 GCA_002313925.1 Gemmatimonadales bacterium UBA1120 | reverse complement strand
GCGTGGAAAGATTGACTTGGTGATCGGAAGAAGGATACCCTCAGAAACCTTAGTTAAATGGCGACACTAGAATACAGTGCTACTCCGAATTTTCTGCTCAGAATCAGCGGGGCATTTCCTAGTGCACGCTACTTACAGGCATCACTAACACGATGAATAAGGAGCAACTTCAACAACTCGAGGAGCTTGATCGTGGGGTCCAAGAGCTTAGGGGGTACCTTTGACCTGGAATCACGCCAAGAGCGTTTGAGGGTCCTAGATCAGGAGATGGTCCAGCCAGGTTTTTGGGATAGTCCAGACCAAGCGAAAGCCACAATTGATGAATCAAACCGTCTCAAGGGATGGGTTGATCCTTGGTCGAGCTTAGATGCTCGAGTTTCTGAGTTGACCGCGTTGGTCGAACTCCTAGAAGAAGAGGAGGATGCTGAGCTCGACGCGGAGTTTACGCGTGGGCTTGCTTCAGTCGAAAAAGATCTCGAAGTGCTTGAGGTCAGGACCATGCTTCAAGGTGGCGACGACCACCGAGACGCGCTTGTGACAATCCACCCAGGTGCTGGGGGACTAGAATCACAGGATTGGGCGGGGATGCTCATGCGTATGTATACGCGGTGGTCTGAGCGTCGAGGATTTGGAGTTGAGGTGTTGGATCTTCAGTCGGCGGAGGAGGGCGGAATCAAGAGTGCGACGCTTGAGATTAAGGGCGAGTGTGCCTACGGATATCTCAAAGCAGAAGGCGGCGTACATCGCCTTGTTCGCATCTCTCCATTCGATCAGCAGTCGCGACGTCACACGTCCTTTGCAAGCGTATTCATATACCCGCTGGTTGAGGATGGTATCGAGATTGACATTGATGAGTCAGATCTTCGCATTGATACCTATAGGGCTTCCGGCGCGGGTGGACAGCATGTTAACAAGACGGACTCAGCTGTGAGGATCACACATGAGCCGACCGGTATTGTTACAACATGTCAGCAAGAGCGCTCTCAGCATAAGAACAGAAGCACGGCCATGAAGATGCTTAGAGCCGCACTGTATCAGCATGCTCTGCAGGAACAAGAGCGTGAGCGGGCAGTACTCGAAGCGACCAAGACTGAAATAGGGTTCGGAAATCAGATCAGGTCTTATGTTTTTCAACCCTACACTATGGTCAATGATCATCGCACAGAACTCAAGATCACCAATGTGCAGGGAGTTATGGATGGTGACCTCGATCCATTTATTGAGGCATACTTAAAAAAGATTGGTGCGACCTCTGAGGCCTAGTAGCACTGGAGATATATGGACGACTT
>DCAZ01000025.1:6861-19120 GCA_002313925.1 Gemmatimonadales bacterium UBA1120 | reverse complement strand
TCACAGTTATATCCCTTCCCACCGATCTAATGAAGTCATCCTGGGTTTCGAGGAACTAGAGGCTCTGGAACGTTTGGCGGAGGGTGGTGAGGGAGAGCACTCTTCGGTTGCTGGCAGGATTTTGAGTTGGAGAGACCACGGAAAAAGTCATTTTGCTCATATTGGTGACGCAGGTGGATCAATCCAGGTTTACTTCAAGAGTGATATTATTGGCGATGAGTGTTTTGAGGAGCTGAGCCTTCTTGACCTCGGGGATTGGATCGGTGTTGAGGGACGAGCCTTCCGAACTCGAACTGGGGAGATCACGATTCGAGCGGAGTCCTACACTCTCCTAACTAAGTCACTGAGACCGCTGCCTTTTGGTAAGACCGAAGAAAATACTGAGACTGGAGAGAGGATTGAACATTCTGGATTTTCTGATCCAGAGACTCGTTACCGGCAGCGCTACGCAGATCTTGCTGTGCACCCTGCTCTCAGGAATGTGTTCGAAACACGTACCAAGATTATCCGAGCACTTCGGGGTTTTTTGGACTCTGAAAATTTCCTAGAAGTCGAGACTCCTGTCCTTCAGCCCCTGTATGGTGGTGCATCGGCTAAGCCATTTGTAACCCATCATGAAGCTCTAGGGTTGACCATGTACCTCCGTATTGCAGATGAGCTCTATCTGAAGCGTCTCTTAGTGGGTGGACTTGATCGGGTATATGAGATTTCAAAGGATTTCCGCAACGAAGGCTTGAGCCGGGTCCACAATCCGGAGTTTACGATGCTTGAGTGGTATCAGGCATTCACTGACTACAATGATCAGATGGTTTTGGTTGAGCGTATGGTAGGCCATGTGCTTGATGAAGTGGTGAGCAGTAGAGAATTGAGATACGGGAACGAGATATTTTCGTTTGAACCGCCTTTCCCACGGATACCTTTGGTAGGTGCTTTGTCAGAGGCTCTCGGAGTGGATGTCTTCCATTTAGAAGATGAGGTGTTGCGGGAGAAGGCGAAGGCTCTGGGACTAGACGATCTTGATACAGCGGGGCGTGGTAAGCTGATCGATAAACTTTTCGGTGCTCTGGTTGAGCCAGATCTGGTGCAACCGACATTCGTTATAGACCACCCAAAGGAATTGAGTCCACTTGCGAAGGAACATCGATCGGATTCGCGACTGACGGAGCGGTTTGAACTCTACGTCGGTCGGGTTGAGCTATGTAATGGCTTCTCTGAACTGAATGATCCCTTGGATCAAAGAGCCCGTTTCGAGGCGCAAGCCGGGCTGCGTGATGCCGGGGATGATGAGGCACAACAGATTGATGATGACTACGTGCGTGCTTTGGAGTATGGGATGCCACCAACAGGTGGTGTCGGATTGGGAGTGGATCGCTTTGTCATGATGATTACTGACCAGCCCTCAATCCGGGATGTCATACTGTTCCCGATCCTAAGGCCAGAGGAGTGACCGGCTTATTTCGTCAGGATCATCGTGATCGTCTGTACTGGTTCATTGCACGGCACTACCTCAGAGCCGGAAGAGGTCGCGGGCTCTTATCTCTTATCACCTGGATCGCTCTTGGGGGGGTAATCGTCGGAGTAACTGCGCTTGTCGTTGTGATAGGCGTAATGAGTGGCATGCAGAAGGATCTGCAAGCTAAGATTCTAGAGTCAACACCCCACATTATCGTACTTGAGTCTGGCACAACGCTTCGACTCCATGAATGGGAAGAAGTAGTCGATTTGGTTATGGAAGTGGATGGGGTTGTGGGGGCTGCGCCTTTTGTTCTCTCACAAGTTTCCGTGGCTCGTACCGGCACTGACGGTCTCTACCCTCAGTCAGCGAATCTATACGGAATTTCGATTGATACCGGGCGAGTCGCACCAACTGAGATGGAACGTCAGATCGTAGAGGGGATCTATAACCTTACGCTGCCTGAATCCGGGTTGTCCCCCCTATTGATGGGTGTGGGATTGGCGGATCGCATGCAACTCTTTGAGGGAGACACACTGCTGGTCGTCTCATTCGAGAACCTCAAGATGGACATTCTGGGTGGGCTTAACCCGACTATGCGGCAGTTTGAAGTAACGGGTGTTTTCACAACCGGCATGTACGACTATGACATGCAGAACGTGTATACCACCCTAGAGGCAGCTCAGGAACTTGTCGGGATCACAAATCCTGGTGTCGTCGGCGGGGTCGGGATAAGAACCAGACAGCCTGAACTCGCAGATGAGGTTCGCGCAAAGGTTCAAGAGTCATTGGGTTTTCCTTTTTATGCAGAATCTTGGATGACAACGAATAGGGCCCTATTCAGTGCCCTCCGCCTCGAAAAGATCGCCATGGGTTTGATCCTCGGTCTCATTGTGCTTGTTGCCGCCTTCAACATCGTGAGTACGCTTGTGATGGTTGTTGCAGATCGGACACGAGAGATTGGTATCCTCAAGGCGATGGGTATGACACGTAGCGGTATCATGCGAGTCTTTGTGTTGCAGGGTGCGTGGATTGGAGTCGCAGGGACAATGGTCGGTACCGTGTGTGGGCTTATTCTAGCCCTCCTGATCGGACATTTTGAGATTATTCGGATACCTCCAGATGTTTACTTCGTTGATCACCTACCGGTATCTCTGAACCCGTTTGATGTATTAGGAATTGTCGTAGCCAGTGTCACGATCTCCTTTGTGGCCACGATCTACCCAGCATGGAAGGCTTCCAGATTGGAACCAGTGGATGCTATTCGGCATGAATAATAAGGCATCTACTAGGCCCCCTGTTCTCAGCGCAAGGAATGTGCAGAAGAGCTTTGTTGGAGGTGACGGCACTCGACTAGACATACTATTGGGCATTGATCTGGATGTTGGATCAGGAGAACGCATAGCAATCACTGGAGCAAGTGGTACAGGAAAGTCTACGCTCCTCCATATCCTCGGATCTCTAGACCGCCCCTCCTCAGGTCAAATACTTATTGATAGCAAGGCAGTCTCGGAGTTGTCCGAGGATGAGTTAGCAGAGATGAGGAACCACTACGTGGGCTTCGTCTTTCAGTTTCACCATCTGCTCCGTGAATTTACGGCTCTTGAGAACGTGATGATGCCTGCCCTGATAGCTGGCGTGGCACAATCAGAAGCTCGTGATAGATCCAGAAAGCTTTTAGAAGAGGTTGGAGTAATCGGCCGAGAATCACACAAACCCCGGCAACTATCTGGTGGTGAGCAACAGCGAGTAGCAGTTGCGAGAGCGCTGGTTAACCAGCCGCTTGTTTTGCTTGCTGATGAGCCATCCGGGAATCTTGATACCCAGACGAGTCAGCGTTTGCACGATCTTATTTTCAAGCTTCGAGCAGGGCGTGAACTTTCAATGGTGGTGGTTACTCATAACTTAGATTTGGCACGTAGGGCAGATCGTGTGCTCGTTTTACAAGAAGGACGACTCGAACTGGCAGCTAAGGAGTAGCCCAGGGCAATGAGATCGAATCACCAAGGTCTACGTACCATTTCCTCAGAGGGCTTATAATTAGCTATGCCCGATGACCTCTGCGACAACTGCGGATCTAAGCCAGCAACGGTTAACCTCACACAGATAGAGAACAATGAGATGTTCTCGTACCATCTATGTGAGGATTGCGCTGCCAAAAAAGGACTGGAAGCAACTACTGAGCCTCCAGCCTCTCCTCTACCGGATTTTCTTGCCCAAATAGGTGATGAGCCCAGGGAAGAAGAAGCTTCTGATAGCGAATGTTCATTCTGTGGATTGACATTTACTGCTTTCCGTGAGACTGGTCGGCTCGGGTGTCCGCACTGCTACGAAACTTTCGAGTCGCATTTGCGCCGACTACTCCGACGAGTTCACGGAGGCACCAAGCATGTCGGGAAGATTTACTTGCCATCAGACCCAACTGTGTCTGAGATAGAGAAGCGGATGGAGGCGCTGCGCAAAAAGCTCAACAGGGCAGTAGACACAGAGGATTTTGAGCGAGCTGCAGAGCTAAGAGATAAAATACGTTCATTAGAACCGGTATGATAAGCATGTTGCCTCTTAAGAGCTTTCCTGTGTAGGTGATGAACGATTTTACCACGATTCCGGACTACGGGTTGAGCTGGCTAGAGGCTAGCGGTGACCATTCGGATATTGTGCTTTCAACCCGAGTACGCCTAGCGCGGAATCTTCAGGGTCATGCCTTTGGAGCTCGGGCCCGTGTAAATGACCGGCAGGCTGTACTGGCCAATTTCAAAGAGGTTTTTGCGCGTTCTGAAAGCTTAATGAAGGGCACATTACTTGAAATGAAGGATCTAGGCCCCAGGGCCAGACGTATTCTTCTAGAGCGACGATTGGTGACCAGCGATCTGCTTGGAAAAGCTGAAGGTGATCCACCAGCCGGAACAGCTGTTCATGTTTCACACCGTGACCCTCTTAGCGTGATGGTCAATGAGGAGGATCATCTTCGAGTACAGAGCCTGCTTTCAGGGCTCCGAATTCAGGAGTCCTGGGAAATTGTAGATTCTCTTGATGAGGAGTTGGGTCAAGAGCTTCCTTATGCATTTCACCATGAATTTGGATTTCTCACGAGTTGTCCTACCAATGTGGGCTCGGGACTTCGAGCCTCGGTCTTCATGCACTTACCGGGTCTTGTGCTTACTAAAGAGATCGGAAAAGTGCTGCAGAGCTTAACTCAAGTTGGCTTGACTTTTAGGGGCCTCTACGGTGAGGGTTCGGACGTTGTCGGCAACTTCTTTCAGGTTTCGAACCAAACTACCCTGGGGAAGAGTGAGGAGGATCTAGTTGATCATCTCGATAAAATTGTCAGACAGGTCATCCAGTATGAAATGCAGGCCAGACAGGTACTTTTAAGAGACGCACGGGGCGTGACGGAGGATAAAATATGGAGGGCCTATGGCCTATTGCGTTATGCCAGGGCCCTATCCTTTGAAGAACTGATGAATTTATTGTCAGGGGTGCGCCTCGGATTGAGTCTGAAACTACTCCCGGGGCTCCGTGTATACACTCTGAACAAAATGATGATATTTACGCAGTCTGCCCACTTAGAGCAGGCTGTAGGGAGAGATTTGGAATCTGAGGAAAGAGATTCTCATCGGGCCGCATATGTGAGACGGGTCCTTAACTCAGAAGGTGATGTGACAGCGAATTCGTGATGGTAGAACTAGAATGCTCAGACTAAACAATCCTAATTTACGATGAACTACAACTTCACTGACCGGGTCCGAAAAGTTTTGGCTATGGCTCGCGAAGAAGCGATCCGTCTGCAACATGATTATGTCGGAACTGAGCATATTCTGCTCGGCTTGATCCGTGAAGGTGATGGTGTAGCATCGGCAGTGCTCATTACTCTCAATGTTGACCTTGAACAGATTCACGAACGTGTAGAAGAGTCAGTCCGGAAGGGAAAGGCGACGATAGCGCTTGGAGAACTTCCCTATACTTCTCGTGCGAAGAAGGTTCTTGAGTTTGCGATGTCCGAGGCTCGGGACTTCAACCATTCATACGTGGGGACTGAGCATCTGCTGCTGGGTCTTCTGCGAGAAGAGAAAGGTATTGCAGCTCAAGTCCTGAACTCGCTTGGCGTAACGCTCGAAGAAGCTCGAGGAGAGACCCTCAAGGTATTAGGGTCTTCAGATGCAGAGACATCTGAGCCGGCAGGGATCGGCGGCGGGGGAAGTGATGCGTCTCCTGGGCAAGACGATAAGAAATCTAAGACTCCTGCTCTTGATCATTTTTGCAGAGATCTTACTGAGCTGGCTCGCAAGAATGAACTTGATCCAACCATTGGCCGCGAAGCTGAAATTGAAAGGATTATTGAGATCCTTTGTCGGAGGAAGAAGAACAATCCTGTTCTAATTGGAGAACCGGGAGTGGGTAAAACCGCCATTGTCGAGGGCCTCTCACAATTAGTTGCGAGTGGTGAAGTTACAGACGCACTTAAGGATTACAGGGTCCTCGCACTGGACATGGCTGCAGTAATTGCGGGCACCAAATACCGTGGCCAATTCGAAGAGCGGTTGAAGGCAGTAATGAATGAGATCCAACAGACTCAAACGGTAATTCTATTTATCGATGAGATGCATACCCTGGTTGGTGCGGGAGCTGCTGAAGGAGCCATTGATGCATCTAATATGCTTAAGCCTGCACTCTCCCGGGGTGAACTCCAATGTATTGGAGCCTCAACCCTAAATGAATATAGAAAATACATTGAGAAGGATGGGGCACTAGAACGGCGTTTCCAGCCGGTGATTGTGGATCCCCCTGTAGTTGAGGAGACAATCGAGATACTCCGGGGTCTGCGAGGTCATTACGAGGACCATCATCGCATTGTGATTCCTGATGATACACTTGAACATGCAGCTAAGCTTGCTGACCGCTACATCACGGATCGCTTCCTTCCCGATAAGGCGATTGATGTCATCGATGAAGCGGGTGCTCGCGCCCGGATCGCTAGTCAGGTCCCTCCACCTGAGGTTGAAGGGCTCAAGGACCGACTTGCTGAGATTGGACAGAAGAAGGAAACAGCGATTGGTGATCAGGATTTCGAACGGGCTGCTGAGCTTCGTGATGAGGAACGAGAATTCAGTAAGCTGATTCGAGCGAGGCAGGAAGAGTGGGAAGAGGAAAGAAAGCAACACCGGCCGGAAATTTCTCCTGATGATGTAGCGTTTATTGTTAGTCGGTGGACTGGAATCCCCGTAACGAGGATTCGCCAGACAGAATTAGATCGACTAGTCCATATGGAGGATGAGCTCCACAAGAGAATTGTCGGCCAACAAGATGCGATTGAAGCTGTCAGTCGAGCGATTCGCAGGAGTCGAGCAGGGCTCAAGGATCCCCGAAGGCCGATCGGCTCTTTCATTTTTTCTGGACCGACAGGTGTAGGAAAGACAGAGCTTGGACGCGCACTCGCGGAATTCCTGTTTGCGGACTCTGAAGCTCTGATTCGGGTCGACATGAGTGAATACATGGAGAAGTTTTCTGTTTCACGTCTGATCGGAGCACCTCCGGGATATGTGGGCTATGAGGACTCTGGCGCACTCACCAAGGCCGTTCGCAGACGGCCATACTCAGTAGTACTGCTAGACGAAATTGAGAAGGCGCATCCAGACGTATTTAACATCTTGTTACAGGTACTTGACGAAGGCCATCTGACGGACAATTACGGCCGTGTGATCGACTTTAAGAACACTGTGCTCATAATGACATCGAATCTTGGGGCACGAGATATTTCAAAAGGACGAGGACTTGGCTTCCAGACAGGTGATGCAAAATCAAGCTACGAAATAATGAAGGATAAGGTTCAGAGAGAGATCGAGCGGGCTTTTAATCCGGAATTTTTGAATCGGGTAGATGACACAATTGTGTTCCACCCACTCTCGAAAGACGAGATCGCCCAAATCGTTAGCATACTTCTCGCTGATGTACGGGGTCGCCTAGCGGAAGAGGGTATGACACTGACCCTAAATGAAGCAGCGGTTCAATTTCTAGTAGAAGAAGGGTATGACGAGAAATTCGGAGCGCGTCCTCTGAAACGAGCGATACAGCGTTTCCTAGAGGACGCGCTTTCGGAGAAAATTCTCATGGCCGAGTTCAGCGCGGGTGATGAAATTGAAGTGGATATAGATCCCTCAGGGGTGGGACTCATGCTCCGAGCGGAGCCTGCAACTAAGACGTGATTCGACACAACTTTAGAAGTCTACTTGCTCTTGTGAAGGCCACCGCAGTAGCGGCGGCCTTCTTCACGGTTGTACTTACGGCTTCCCCTGAGATGCTGTCTGGATGGCAGGGACAGCAAGGCATCGTTTCGGTTGACACTGTAATAGTTGAGGGGGCCTCTCAGCGTATCCAAGACCAAAGCGTCTCTGGTATATTCGGTATTCAAGCGGGCTCAGAGATTACTTACAGGGATATTCAACGCGGCATCAAAGCGTTACACGCGACTGGTCAATTTAGTAATATTGTTGTTCGTGCAAGAGGCACCTCACCGGTCGAGCTTGTAGTCCAGGTTGAAGAATATCCCCGTGTTCGTTCGGTCCAGATCAATGGCCTGGAAAGTATTTCAGCCCGTCAAGTTCGAGATACTACAAATCTTGAGCCAGGCTTCCCAGTAAATCGGCAGAGGATCCTGGACGCGAAAGCTTATGTCCGTCAAGAATTGTCAAGTAAGGGGATTCCGTTTGCTCAGATTGAGGAACGGCTGGTCCCAGTTGCTGGCGTACTTAATGAGATTGATCTGATAATAGATGTCATTGAAGGGCAACGCGTCACTGTGTCGCGTGTAGAGTTTCTTGGTAACGAAGGGATCGCCGAGGATGAATTGCATGGAGCAATGTCAACGAAATCCGAAGGTTTTTGGTGGTTCCGTTCCGGTGATTTTGAAGCATCGAGGCTTCAGGTAGACCTTGAAGAAAATCTCCCACAGTTCTACGGATCTCAGGGATATCTAGATTTTCAGGTAATCTCTGATACGGTAATCGTTGATCCAAACACTGGAAAATCAATCTTGCGGGTCCAAGTTGATGAAGGTGAGCAGTATCGGCTGGGGTCATTCCGTGTGAATGGAAACACACAATTCACGACTGAGGAACTGGAAATTCTTTTCAGGGAATCAGGGGGCGGTATCTTCAGTAGCCTTGGATTTGGCGGAGGAGATTCAGAAGGAGCCGGCGGCCAAGTCTTCGATGCTGCTAAGTTCAACGAAGCGATGCTCGCGGCTGAAGAGCAGTATCGGAATGAGGGCTATCTGTATATACGAATCAATCCGGTGATCGATAGAAAGCCTGGCGCGAACGGCGAAAGCCCAATTGTGGATGCCGTCTGGGAAGTGGTTGAAGGGACTCCAGCGCTGGTAAATCGTATCGCGATCATAGGCAACGAATACACCTACGAGTGGGTTATCAGAAACCAAATCTTTGTTCTCCCCGGAGATGTTTATAGTCAGAATCGTGTACTCCGAAGCTATCAAAACATTTCATCGCTGGGCTTCTTTGAAGCTCCCATGCCGTTTCCGGACATTCAGCCTAACGAAGATGGTGATGTAGATATCACTTTCAGTGTGGTCGAGAAGCAGACCGGTTCAATCAACTTTGGTACATCTATGGGTGGAGGATACGGGCTCTCAGGGTTTATTGGATACCAGCAACCAAACCTGTTTGGTAAGGCAAAATCAGGTAGCCTCCGTTGGGACTTTGGGCGATACCTTAACAGTTTCGAGGCGAGCTACACCGATCCTGCACTTTTCCAGTCTTTGCTGTCAGGATCGTTGTCCCTGTTCAATTCACGGGACCGTTTTTTCCAGTTTTCAACTGGGCGAAGATCTCGTCTTGGCGCATCAACTCGAGTTGGGTTCCCGTGGCCGAATTCTCGTGTAAGTCGTGTTTTTCTAGGGTATAGCATCTCCCGAACTAAGTATGAACTGTTCAGTGACGTGGAAGACACCTCTCTCTTTGGTCGTCCGCCGGGCTTACAGAGCCAGCTCTCAGTAACTCTCACACGCCAGACTTTGGATCATCCACTCTTTCCGACGGTTGGGTCTCGGCAAAACGTGGTTGTGGAATTCAACGGCGGACTATTAGGGGGGAATGGGGATTTCACAAAGATCCTTACAGAAGCAAACTGGTGGCTCCCCGTAGGGAAGATGGCGGATGGTGACAGTCAGCCCCAAGGGCCTCGCTTTGCCTTGGGCCTCACACTCCGTGCTGGGTCCGTCTTCGGAGACGCAGGTGCATTTCCCTTCGACCGTTTCTGGATGGGCGGAGTACAGTTCGGTCAAAATCTTCGTGGATATGATGAGACATCCATTACCCCACAGGGGTTTGTCCCGGAAGGCAGGACAGCTGGAATCACGGAGATCGAGCGTTTAGGTGACGCATTCTTCAGTTTCACTGCAGAGTATGCTTTGCGGATGAGTGATCAGTTCGGAGCCTCGTTATTTTATGATGCAGGTAACGTTTGGAGAGAACCCAGTGATATCGATCCAACACGTCTCTTCCGAGGTGCGGGTATCGCTTTGCAGGTGGTTACCCCGTTCGGTCCAATCGGGCTAGACTATGCCTACGGATTCGACAAGCCAGAGCCCGGCTGGCAGCTGCACTTCCGCTTGGGGCAAGGTCTCTAGATCTTCAGGGTAAGAGTGCAATACCAGAGGAGTTAACTGAAATGCGACGCACCTTGATACCTCTTCTCACTGTAGCCTTATTGGCAACTGCAGGGTCTTTGGAAGCTCAGGCCCTTAAGATCGGGTATATCCAGTCTCAAGAGATCTTGGCGGCACATCCAGGTACAGCCGAGGCCCAAGCGCAGCTTGAGCAAGAAGGACAAGCTGCAGAAGAAGAGATGCAGCGTATTCAGACCGAATTGCAGAATATGCAGCAGCAACTGCAGCAGCAATCCTTGACTCTGTCTCCTGAGGCCAAGGCCAACCGTGAAGCGCAACTACAACAGAGATTGGTAGAGGCCGAACAGCGTGCTCAACAAATGCAGGCTGCGCTCCAGCAACGGCAAGCAGAGCTTATACAACCGATCATGGAAGAGGTTACCGCTGTGATTGAGGCAATCCGTGAGGAGGGGGACTATTCCCTTATTCTGGATGCAGGTGCTGGTTCAATTATATCAGCAGACCCGGCCCTGGACCTTACGCAAGAGGTCATATCTCGACTGGAGTCTGGCTCAGGTGCAAATCCGGGGGGCAAATAGAGTACTTAAAACGGCGGTCAGACATAGTGGGAAGGGCCCACAGCGCGACTCTAGCGCTGTGGGCCCTTCTCAGTTTTAAACACAGTTCAATGATTATGAATTACCTAACCACAGAGTAGGCCTGAGTTATGAGTGAGAATAGAAGACGAAATCCTCAGTCCGCTGGACTGACAACGAAAGAGATTGCGGAACTTGTGGGAGGTAGGCTCGAGGGTGATGGGGGTTTATGGGTATCTGGGATTGGTCCTGTCGATGAGGCGGATGCAGGTCAGATGGCGTTTCTGGCGAGGAAGCGCTACGCGCGCTATGTCCCAGGTTCTCGAGCTAGCTCATTTCTAGTTAGTTCTGACTTACAAGTTTATGTGCCCTCGCACGCACCCCGCATAATTGTTGAAGAACCTTATCGGGCCTTGAGGACATTACTCAAACGCTTTCATCCTCCTCAACCACATAGCGCTCGTGTTCATCCAACTGCTGTTATTGGTCTGGGGGTAGAATTGGGTAATGGAGTATCAGTGGGCCCGTACGCTGTTATAGAAGATGACGCACAGATAGGTGATGGGTGCAGAATTGGCCCTCATTGTGTGATTGGCAGGGGTTCGTCATTGGGAAAGGAATGTCTCCTGCACCCCCAGGTAGTCACGTACGAGGAAACGGTGATTGGAGATAGAGTTGTCGTGCATTCTGGAGTTCGCTTGGGCTCTGACGGGTTCGGTTTTACACTGGTTGATGACGTTCACTTAAAGATTCCTCAGGTAGGTCGCTGCGTCATCGAAGATGATGTCGAAATTGGTGCCAATGCGACGATAGACAGAGGATCCTTAGGTGATACCGTTGTTGGGCGTGGTAGTAAGACGGACAACCTTGTGCACTTAGCGCATAATGTGAAAGTGGGTGCGGGTTCTCTATTTGCTGCCCTAGTTGGTGTTGCTGGCTCAACTCGGATAGGGAAAGGCGTGTGGATGGGAGGGCAGGTGGGCGTGAGTGATCACTTGGATATCGGAGATGGAGCACGGCTCGCGATAGCCACTAAACTCATGCGTGATGTGCCTGGCGGACAAACCGTGTCAGGACACCCTGCTCGTGAACACAGAGAGCAACTCAAAAAGCAGGCTCACCTCAGTCGGCTTCCATCCCTAGTAGAACGCGTTGGGATGTTAGAAGAGAAGTTAGCCGACCTCTTGGAAGGTGAAGTTGAGATGGAGCCTTAGTTTGAGAATAACCTCGTGATTAACTTAAGGTCGCTATGACAGAACCAAGTCAACGAACTATCAGGAAAGATGTGAGTTTAGCTGGAACGGGTATTCACTCTGGCGAATCTGCCACGATCACACTTCGTCCTGGTAACGTAAATACAGGTATTCGCTTCCGTCGACTCGACCTAGATGGTTGTCCAGAGATTCCAGCAACACTCAGCCATGTTGTAGGAACTGAGTTGGGGACTTCGCTGGCTAATGGGGATGCCCAGGTAAATACTGTTGAACATGTGATGGCTGCCTTGGCTGCAGCTCAAGTTGACAACGCGATTATTGATCTTGATGGCCAGGAGGTCCCAATTCGGGACGGATCGTTCCAAGACTATGT
>DCAZ01000025.1:0-6472 GCA_002313925.1 Gemmatimonadales bacterium UBA1120 | reverse complement strand
AGTCACGACTACAGGTGGAGATGGCCAGTCATATTCGGCGACCATGAACAGGGGACTTACGGTTGTGGCATCAATCGACTTCGATCATTCTGCGATTGGCCGTCAGTCCGGAGAATTCAGCATCGATTTAGAGAGTTTTGAGACTGAACTTGCTTCAGCGCGCACATTTGGCTTCAAGAAGGACGAGGAAGAGCTGCACGATCGAGGGTTGGCATTGGGCGCTTCACTCGACAACACTGTGGTTCTGGGCCAGGATGGTGTAATGGGTGGAGAGCTCCGATTCCCAAATGAGTTCCTGCGGCACAAGGTCGGGGATCTAATCGGGGATCTGGCACTCTTAGGTGCGCGGATTGAAGCACGCATTGTGGCCGAACGTCCGAGTCATGCTGGCAATATTGAACTTGCAAAGGCGCTTCAGGCTCATGCGAGGGACACCAACAGGGAGGCTATCGTCGATACAGCCAAGATCATGCAGTACCTACCGCACAGATATCCGATGCTTCTGGTAGACAGGATTACGGAATACGAGGCGGGTAAGCGCATAGTTGGAATCAAGAATGTCACGATCAATGAGCCGTTCTTTCAAGGCCATTATCCTGGACATCCAGTCATGCCAGGTGTTCTCATCATCGAGGCGATGGCACAGGTGGGTGGACTGCTACTCATGGAAGAGGTTGAGAAACATGAGGACAAAGTGGTCTACTTTATGTCTCTTGATCGGGTGAAGTGGAGGAAGCCAGTGACTCCGGGTGATACAATCGTTTTTGAGTTAGAGCTTCTGCAGTTCCGGAGACAGGTTTGTAAACTGAAGGGTCAAGGCTTTGTCGAAGGCACGCTCGTCGCTGAAGCGGAAATGATGGCAACGATTGTCGATAGATGAGTGGACCGGTTATTGGGGCGAGGGGAGATACCTGCATCCACCCTACGGCGATGGTCGATTCTCAGGCGGAGCTCGATGCCGGTGTTGAGGTTGGCCCCTGGGCTATCATCGGTCCCGGGGTTCAAGTCGGAGGCGGGACTAATATTGGCCCACGAGTGCTAATCGAGCGGGATACCTTGGTTGGAGAAGATTGTCTCATAGCGAATGGAGCAGTTCTTGGGACGGACCCTCAAGACTTAAAGTACAAGGGCGAAAAATCATCACTCGAGGTTGGCGACCGTACTGTTATTCGAGAGTTTGCAACTCTTAACCGGGGCACTCGAGCTTCAGGTAGAACGGTCATAGGTAGTGACTGCCTGATCATGGCGTATACTCATGTGGCTCATGACTGTGAGTTGGGAAACCATGTGATCTTAGCGAACGCGGTAAACATGGCGGGCCATGTTACGATCCAGGATTGGGCCATTGTGGGAGGGATGACACCGATTCACCAATTTGTACGGATTGGGGCTCATGCGTTTGTGGGAGGCGGATCCAGAATCACTAAGGATATACCACCTTACTGCCGTGCGGCCGGGAGCCCTCCAAAGCTTTATGGCTTAAACTCAGTGGGTCTCGAAAGACGAGGATTTTCACTGGATGTAAGACGGGCGCTGAAGCAAGCTTACCGGGAAATTTTTCACTCAGACAAAACCATCTCTGAAGCAGTTCAAAAAGCTGCACTAGAGCCGAATCAAGTTCCGGAAGTTGGCCACTTGATCAAGTTTATCCAGGACAGTGAACGGGGGGTCACGACGTAGGGATGTCTTTAATCCGCATGCGCCTTAGGCGCAAGAAGAATTGGATTGATAGTCGGAAGGGGATGCATCCCGCGCGACTAATCGGGCTCTTAATCCTTACTGCAGTGGTGATTTGGTATCTCGGCTGGCAGTTCTAGTTAACTGTGGCTGACCATGGCCCTAACCAGTCCTAGGAAGGCGGTAGCTCGCGTGGTTGAAGTCCTTGTGGTCGCAGGGGATCCGTCCGGGGATCGACATGCCGCAGATGTTGTGAAAGCACTTAAGTGTAAGCTTCCTAGTGCACGGTTTGTTGGATTAGGCGGCCCCCAGATGCAAGCTGCGGGAGTTCGTACTCTCGCGGGGCTGGAAGAACTTGCAGTTATGGGATTTGGAGAGGTCGTTAAGAGGTTAGAGTTCTTTCGTGAACTTGAGCGGCGAATTCATGAATTACTCTTAGATGCAGATCTAGTCGTACTAGTAGATTTTCCGGGGTTCAACATGCGGATTGCTAGAACAGCGTCAGCGTTCGGGCGACCTGTCCTTTATTACATCCCACCAAAAGTTTGGGCATCTAGAGCTAGCCGAGCAGAAAAATTAGCTAAGATCACTGATCACATTGCAGTTATTTTTCCATTTGAAGCAGATGCTCTGGCTGATGTGGGTGCCGACGTTACTTTCGTCGGAAATCCCCTGCTGGATCGCCCTGATACTGTTTCAAGCAGAAGTGACTTCCATACACGCTTTGATCTAGACCCTGATCATCCGATTCTCGCAATTCTCCCAGGTTCACGAGAACAGGAGATCAAACAACACCTTCAGCTGTTTGTGGATGTAGCTGAGATCGTGACCGCAAGTTGCCCTCATGTGCAGCCAGTTATCTCAAAAGCGGAATGGCTGAACGACACCTTGTTTGAGGGTTTGTGTATCCCGGTGGTTGAAGACACCAGGGGGCTTCTCCGACACGCTAGAGCAGGGCTTGTGAAATCAGGTACCGCCACCCTTGAAGCAGCTTTAGAAGGGATGCCTTTTGTCGTTGCCTACAAAACATCCTCGTTTTCTTGGGCGCTTGTGAAGCGAATGCTTCGAGTGAAATACATCTCACTCGTTAATCTCATAGCGAGAGACTCCATTGTTCCGGAATTCATTCAAGGGAATGCGCGTCCCCAGAAGATTGCCAGACACCTCATCCCTCTTCTGGATAATACGAGTTCTGAGTACAGGAGACAGATTTCTGAACTGCCAAGAGTAACTTCTCTTCTCGGGTCAGCAGGCTCAGCGGAACGGGTAGCTAATCTCGCAATCTCTCTTCTCAGGCCGAAGAAATGAGCCGGTTAAAGTTTAGGCTTGCCGGTTTGGTGGGCGCCGGCCTAGTTCGTTTTCTATTTACGTTCACCCGGCTGGAGAGGATTGGAGTTGAGAACTATCAACAATTCCGGAATTCAGGTACTCCGATCTTATTCGTTTTTTGGCACGGAGGACTTCTGCCACTCATACATTATCATCGGCAGGAAGGGATCGTTGTGCTTACGAGCGAGCATAGGGATGGAGAGTACGTTACTCAGATAATTCAACACCATGGATTTCATGCGGTTCGAGGATCGTTCACACGCGGAGGGACAAAGGGTCTGAGGGGTTTGGTCCGGGCTGCAAGGTCCGGGCAGGATATTGCACTAACTCCCGATGGCCCGAGGGGCCCGACAGGTGTCTTTAAGCCAGGATCACTCCTGGTTGCCCAGATCGGGCACCTACCCGTAGTGCCGATTTCTGTGACCGCTTCATCTGGGTGGCACTTGAGGAGTTGGGACAAATTCCTTATCCCGAGGCTATCCTCAACTGTGCGACTCCGGTATCACCCTCCTCGATTCGTAGGGAAGAATGCTACCCGAGATGAGCTGGAACTCATAGCTGCAAATATTGAGGAAGAATTGAATGCCGCTACAACAGTGTCAAGCAATCAAATCCCCGAATCCTCATCCCAGACTCTAGTTCACCACAGACACCAACATGTGAAGCGCATATGATTTTTCATGATGCGAAACTCTTGCATCGTTGGCGGGTCGGGGAAGGTGGTATGCTTAGCGGAGCGCTGACGGTACTCGGCTATCCGATAGCGTCTATCTACAGTGCTCTGATGGCTATCCGGAATTCCCACTATGACCGCGTCGGTGGTCAGAAGGTTCCGGGAGTAAGAGTGGTTTCAGTTGGTAATCTTGTAATAGGGGGGACCGGTAAAACCCCAATCTCGGCTTGGGTTGCCCGAGCGCTGGAAGCTAGAGACCTAAGGCCGGCAATCGTGAGTCGGGGTTACGGGAGAGACGAACTCATTCTACATAAGAAATGGAATCCAGATACACCTATAGTGGCGAGCTCAGACCGGTTAGAAGCGGCGAGACTTGCCGGTCTAGATGGTGCCGATGTTGTGGTTTTGGACGACGGATTCCAGCATCGGAGGATCGCTCGAGACTTTGACGTCGTCCTGTTGTCTGCTGAAGATGCTTTTCCTGGTTACGTACTCCCTACTGGACCATATCGAGAGTCAGTCCGGTCACTAAAGCGAGCTGATGCAGTTTTAGTGACGCGTCGAACAGCCTCTCGTCGAGTTGCTGAGCGGGTTATAGCTCAGGTGAAGGCAATTGCTCCTGAGGTCCAAACCGGGATCATCCATTTGGCCCCGGTTGCGTGGCAAGACCTTAGAGGGTCCCCGGTCACTCCTCCGGATCGTAATGTCCTCGCCATCGCTGCGGTAGCTCGACCGACAGAGTTCAGCCAGAGTATCAGTAACATGGTAAACGGAACTGTGGAGTTAATGTCTTTCCCAGACCATCACGATTACCGAGTGGACGATATAACGAAAATTCTTCGTGTCGCTTGCGAGCGAACTATAGCCGTGACTGAAAAAGACGCGGTTAAGCTAGCTCAGTATGATGATATACTTGGAGAAGTGCGGGTATTGGTAGAGCGAGTACGATGGGAGTCTGGTCGACAAGAGATCGAGGGTGAATTAGACAAGTTGGTAGGTACTACTGCATGAAAGTTCAAATTCTGGCAGTGGGGAAGGTAAAGGGTCCGTTCGCGCAGAGTGTCGCTGAGTATGAGAAACGTGCCGCGCGTTACTGGAAACTAGGCGTTGAAGAAGTCTCTTCCGGTGCTCGAGGCACCTCAGCTAATCCAGAGCTAGTATTGAAAACAGAGTCGACAAGACTTCTTGCCCGAATCTCAAAAGAACTGGAGGTCGTAGCTCTAACTCGGTCAGGTATAACCATGGATTCGAGAGAACTCGCAAAGTACTTGGAACATAGAGCTTTGACGGCCTCGGCAGGTGTGGCTTTTATAATTGGTGGCGCCTATGGCCTTGGGGAAGGAGTTCTAGCTCGAGCCCAGCAAAAACTATCGTTATCACCCATGACCTTACCACACCAGGTTGCTCGGCTCGTTTTGAGCGAGCAACTCTACCGCGCAGGGACAATTCTACGTGGCGAACCATATCACAAAGGATAGCAGGCCCATGCTCATATCGTTCCTAGCATCACCTAACTAACCAATAACCGCAAAGAAATGGAATTCATTGTCGGATATCCGAAGGGACCACCCCTCGTCAGGGACTACTTAGCTGAGAAAGAGCAGGTCGCTGAGTTTTTCGGGAGAAGTTTCTCCTCCTTGGAAGACTTCCGCTCGAAAGCAACGGAAGTGGATGGCCGTTTTGGACGCGCAGAACGTGAGCTGGCAGCCCAGGCGGTGCTGGTACCCCCTGGAGGGGATGAAACTCGACTCGAAGCTTTTGTGGAAAAGGGTGGTTACATGGTGACTACCGGCCAGCAACCAGGGTTACTGGGGGGGCCCCTTTATAACATCTATAAAGCGTTGACGGCAGCGCGACTTGCTGGTGTGCTAGAAGAGAGGCTTGGAAAGCCGGTGATCCCATTATTCTGGGTGTCATCTGAGGATCACGACTGGGATGAAGCCAACCATACCGAAATTATTGGCGCTGATAACAAGCTTCACCGGATTGAGCTCGAAAAATTACACTCCGAGGCTAATCCGGCGATCCACAGGATTCAAATTGGTTCAGCTGCCCAATATCGAATTGAGGAGTTTATACAACTCCTTCCAGATAATGACTTTAGCTCAGAATATATCAAGTTAATTCTAGATTCTTTTGGGCCTGACAAAACCCTGGCAGATGGCTTTCATCTCCTTCTCCAGGAACTGTTAGGACGTTTCGGTATTTTCTTCACTGACGCTGCACACCCGAGGGTAAAGGCCCATTCGAGCCGGATGTTGCTCGAGGAATTAGGGCGATCTGAGGAATTGGAGGCAATTCTAAAAAGGACTAGCGATAGACTTTCCTCGGCGGGCTATGCGCAGCAGGTGCCGATACTAGAGGGCGGTGTGAATCTCTTCTTGGAAGGATCAGCCGGACGTGAACGGTTATACCGGGAGGGCGATGGATTTAGACTTCGCACATCAGGTGTGCATGTGACACTTAGGGATGTGAGAGAGCGCCAAGCCGAAGATCATCTCGTTCTCAGCCCTAATGTGCTCTCACGCCCGGTAGTGGAGAGTAGCGTGTTCCCGACGCTCTCGTACGTCGGAGGACCGGGAGAGATAGCTTACTTCGCTCAACTCGGTGAGTATTTCCGGGCTCATGGACTTGAGATGCCCATCGTTTACCCCCGATGTAGTGTCACCTTGGTAGAGAAAAAGATACGCAAAATACTGGACAAGTTTGAACTGTCACTGGAGTTCCTTCAGAAACCCTTCCACGAAGTTGCAAGTGAAGTCGCGCGCGAAGGTGTACCACAGGAAGTAGGAC